>JBEGIR010000075.1 GCA_040224245.1 Puniceicoccaceae bacterium
GGTACTGCCGGTCATAACCCCAACGCCCCTCCTTGACTACCATCGCCTCACCCATGGCGTTCACTGTATCTTCAAAGGTATGATCTGTGCCCAAGTCGATGCTCGGAAACTTGAAATCCTCTCCAAGATCGTAGGAGGGGAACGCAATGGCACCGCCGGCATGTTCCTCTTCCGCAAGCCCGTACAAGTTGGCTGCAAATCCGATCTGGGTTTTCACTTCCTTCTTACAGTATCCGAAGTAGTTATCCGCGATCAACGTGACCACGACGCCCGACTGATCCCGACAGGTGATCTTGAAGGCACCGCCGTTGTTGTAACACTCGTCCTCCTGCTCCCAGCACATGCCTTCCCGGCGCTGCCGCTCGCTTGCCTCGCTGATGTGAGGAAGTCCCAAATCCTTCTTGCGCAAACGGATGAGGTGCGGGGCGAGAATGACGCAACCCGATGTACCCGTCCACGTTTGCGGATCCAGCGAAAGGTCGTTCTCCGGCAGAAAGGGATCACCCCCATTGCCAAAAATGGACTCCACAAAATCAAGATTACAGATCAGGTTGCCCGGAACAAAGAACCGAATCTCCGAGCGTTTTGCCCGATTAAACCCATGCACTTCAGGGACCACCAGGGGTTTGAGCAGTAGGGATACAAAGCCGCGCGCTTTGGCTGCTTGTGTGTCCGTAAAGGGAAACTCCTGTAGTTTTTCCGGGGGTTGAAGCGCCGCCTCATACAGCTTTGCAAACACCGACAACGGAACCTCGATCTTGTCCGCAGGCACCGGGTATCCTGTGTCTGCTATGTGAAAAACCCCTTGGGTCGTGCGACGGTCATTCAGTGGATTGTGCAGTACGCCCTGCTTGACTCGGTAAGACCAGACGATGTCCGACTTGAACCAATCCCGGTCGGGCGGCAGGGACAGGCAACGCGCCAGCCCGTGCCGGTCCAGGACAAAGGTGCGGGTGGGCAAAAGGGGAACATCATCGCCAAACACCGATGCGAGTTTGCGGTCCAGGAAATCCTGTATCCGTCGATCCACCGGAGGAAGATGATCACTAAGCAAGCGGTTCTTCTCGCGCATGTTGGCGATAATGGACGCCCCCATGCTCAGAAAGTGATAGTCCGCTTTTTCCCCATAAATGGGTTTTCCAAGGGCGGCGAGTTTGAGATTGAGATATTCAATCAGCTCACTCGGATTTGATTCTTCTTTCCAGCTCAGTCGCGCGGACATTTCTTCTGGCTTCATACAGTGTGGGTCCCTTCAGTTGCTTGGATTCGCTCGGATTCCCATGCGAAATCGCTTGGGCAGTTTGTGAAATCAACAGTGTGGGTGCATTCCGGGTCAGTAGGAAAATCGATCCACACTGAACCCATTCAATGCGGGCTCTTGCAAAAGTTCAAGCGAAAGACTTTCCAAGTTCTCCCAGGCAGACTCAATCGTTTGAGACGCCGCTTGAATCAAATGAGGTCGTCGCACCCGTTTGCTCATAAATCCCAGAACCCGTTCAAGTGAGGAGGGTTCTGCAAATCCGGAAAACCAGTGCATCGCATGCATGCGTTCTGCCGGAATGCGCATGCGTTCGGGCAAGTGCTGCGCATGGGTGCGCAACGAGGCATACAGTTTGCCCAGGAAATCAGAAAACCCAGGGTCAGGGCCCAGCACTGCCCAATGCTGCACCAGCACGTGATCCAGCAATACATCCATGACGACGGGCGCATATCTGCCACAACCCGGTTGCAGCAATCGACACGCCTCAAGGAACAGGGGGTGCTGGTCCGTCCACGCGTCCAGCGCACGATGGGCACGTACACCGCGAACGAGTTCAGGATGCTGTCCGATCAGAATGCTATTGATCGCAAAATCCCCCAATAACTGGCCGAGCATGAAATGCTCCCAATCCGCAGCGATCCGGGCATGGGCGACAAAATTCACCCCTGACTTCAATCATAGCCATCTCGTTCGGTCAAGGTACGCGAAAGCTCTCACCGCACTTCGCGCATAAAGCGCCAGGGGACCGACGCCCACTCCGGTCCCGCATAAGTCACTCCAATGCGCGGCGTACAGCGCACAGGTAATTGTCGCTGGGGTGCCTGCAATGGAAGAGGTTCGAGCCACAACCCGGTCGCCTCCGAGCAGTGCTTCGTGTTATAGTGCTGATCAATGCCAAGTGCTTTGGTCAGACGACCGGGACCTTGAAACCCCTCAACCCCTCGGATCAATACTGCAGAGGGATAGTCCTGCTCCGCACTCACCAGATTCAACAACAAGTGCACTCCGTAACAGAGGTAAACATACCAGTAGCCCGGTGGTCCAAACATGACAGCATTGCGGGGAGTTCGCCCGCGGTGCGCATGTGAAGCCCTATCTTCAAATCCATGGTAGGCCTCCACTTCCAGGATCGCGCAGCGCCGGACTTCCCCCTGCCCGCCCCGGATACAAAGGGCACAATCCAACAGCAGGGGAGCCAGCTCCAATGCGTTCAGCGAGAGATCCGGTAGCCGAAGAGCACCCCCATGGTTCGATTCATCTTCCTTCATCGCTGCGGTCAAATCCGAGCAGACGGCTGGCATTGCCCCGGGAAATGCGCTTCCAATCCAGCTCTTCCTTTACCTGCTCCTGCATGGAGTTCAAAAACCGGTAAAATTCCGGTTGTCTGGCATCATTGGGATACAGTCGCAACGGGTAGTCCGATCCGAACAAAATGCGTTCGGCAGATAGGACTTCCAGAGCCAGTCGCATCACTTTTGCATCGTATAACAATGCCGATGCTGCACAGTCAAAATACACGTGCTTCCAACGCTTCGCGATGTAGGGGTTGAGCAGATGGGTGAACACCAACCCACCCCAGTGTGCCAGCACAATCGAAAGACTGGGATGAGATTCAATGAAGGCCTGCAATTCACGGAAATCCGTCTCCTCTCGCGGTGCATAAGGACGTCCGACAGGTTCGGTCACATGCAGGAGAACCGGCCAGCTTCGCTTTGCAGCAAACGCCGCAGCGACCAACCACTGCTCGGAAGCAAGAGAAAATCCCTGCACGCCCGGATGCAACTCCCCCAATCCACAAAACCCCTGATCCTCAATCCTGCTCAGATGGGGTTCCTGCTCCTGCAAGGGTACCCACGCCGCAAAAGCCGAAAGTCGGTCTGGATATCGGCGCACACAAGCCGCCATCCATGCATTGTGCGCCTGTGCCGTTTCCGCACGCTGCCAGTACCATCCCTGTAGCACCACTCTTTCAATTCCAGCATCATCCATGTGCCGTAGCATCTGCTCCACTGACACCCACCCTTGCAGACTCCGGCTGCGCAAAGCTTTACGGGCAGTTCCTCGTTCGGCGGCTGAGCTTTCATCCACTTCTGCCTGCGGAAGCAATTCCTCCACCATCAGCGCATTCCAAAAAGGTTCGTTTGGGAGCATGGTAGCGCCCTTTGCGGCAGTTCCCATCTCCGGAGGAAAGGCATGCACGTGAAAATCAATGAATTCGTTTTTCATGCCACCAGCTGTGTTGCTCAGAGCATGGAGCGGGATTGCCCGCCATCCACATTCCAGCAGGTACCATTCACCAGCGACGCACGCTCCGATAGCAAAAAGGCCACCGCATCTGCAATTTCATCGGCACGCCCCAGGCGTCCAAGTGGTAGCTCTCTCTCCGTGAAGGCTTTCATGCCCTCCGGATCTGACTTCAGACGACGATCCCAGCTTCCGCCCTCAAACCAGATCGACCCGGGTGCAATCGTATTGACGCGAATGCCTTGGCCTACCCACTCGACAGCCAAACTTTTTGACAGCGCGATCAATGCAGCCTTTGACACGTGGTAAAGGCTCATGTCACGTCCCCCGAATTCCCGACCGTAAATCGACGCATTAAACACGACGGAACCTCCGTTTTCACGCAGGAAAGGAAAGGCCGCTCGCGTCGCCTCGAGCGGTCCGCGAAAATTGGTCGCCAGCAGTGCATCCCAATCCTCATCCGTTGTAGCTTCGAAAGGCATGCGCCGATTGGTGCCGACATTATTGACCAGTAACTGCAGGCCATTCATGCGCTTTGCCGCCTCGCGAACCACATCGGCAGATGCCCCCTTTTGCGACAGGTCAGCTTGGATCAGGTGTATTGTCGCATCAGTGCACAACTTCTTGAGTTGATCTCGTGCCTCTTCCATCGGCTCCGCATTGCGGGCGCAAAGCGTGATGGGGCAGCCTTCCATAAGCAGGCGCTGCGCAATCGCCAATCCGATTCCCCGGCTCGAGCCTGTAACCAGGGCAGGTTTTCCACGTAATCCAAGGTTCATCGCAATAATTACTCCGGCATTTCCATACGGATGCCATAAAAAAACCGAGTTTCCCATGAAACCCGGTTTTTTGCAAAACGAAAGACACTCGCAGGGTTGTCGGGTCAGATCCCGATCACCGCATCGCCACGCACAGGCAGCTCTCCGCTGACAAGTTCACAGTAGGAAACCTTGTCCGTGACACGCGTGACGCGGATCGTGGCCGTCACATCGCCTTCGATGCGGTCAAGCACCTCTCCCGTGCCGGGATCGATCAGCACTTCCCCAATCTCACGCACCTGAAACTGTGCTCCCTGCTGCACGTTAAACTCCGCTCCGCGATTGATCACAATGCGGCCGTCGCCGGTCACGGTCACGACGCTGCCTTCTGTATCATAGTCTTCAAAGAGACGGGCAACGTATTCCACCGCCTGTGCCACACAGTCATAGGCTGCTTCACCCACGGGTGTTTTTGAAAATCCTCCGATCGAGGTGCTCAGTCCACTTTCCGAGAATCCAAGAGAGAAACTGCGGTTACCCGCCTTGCCCACGATGCGCTGCGTTGCCTTGAGTTCGGATGTACTGGAGTCAAAAATTTTGATGATCATTTCGATCTGGGCTTTTCCGCCACTCAGCCCGGCATTCCACTTGCCGATGCGGATGCCACCGCCGCCGCCAGACTCCTCAGCCTCCACGCCAGTAACTGTGCAGCGTGCCAGGTATTTGGCGCTGCGCACCTGACCTGTCTGAGCCACATCTCCAGCCTGCGCCGCGCGACCACTGCTCTGAAAATCCTGCTCGGAAAGCGTTGCTTCCATGTTTTCCCGTTCGACCACGACAAACCGGCCCGACTGATGCAAGACGTTCTCCAGCATCGTGGTCATGTTTTCCTGAAGATCGATGTCTCCTTTCCAGAACGAAGTGTTCTCAAAAGGAATGACCCCGATTGCATGCTTGATCCCGTTGTAGGGGGGTAGATCAAGTTCCGCATTTCCGTCCTTCGCTTCCGTCTTTCGACTGAACAGCGCAAAGGCCGAACTGGTGCTCGCCAGCAACGCGATTGTGAAGAGTGCTGTAGTTCTGAGGTGATTCATGATAGATTTTGCAACTTGGTTAAACGCTTCTTCGGTAACGAAAGAACGCTACAAAAGGTTAGAAGCTCCCCTTTGGAAAGCAAACCAGACTGATAAAATTCCGGTTCGCTCACCCATGCTGGAAAGCTACAATTGAATTGGCGGCAATGTGCCGACTTTTTTAATGACGCGATGCCTGCGCTCTGTATTCACAATTGCTTCAGTTTCTTTCGCAACTGGGATTCATTGACCATGCCCACAACCTTGCCGGCATAGTTGCCTTTCGAGTCAAAAAACAGGGTGGTCGGGATGCTGCGAATCGGTCCGGTCAACTGTGTTAGTCTCAAATCCCCATGCACCACGGGATATGCGATGGGCATGCGTTTGAGAAATCCATGCACTGCCCCAACATCCTGATCGAGCGAAATCCCCACAAACTGCACCTCAGACTCCAGCTCCGTCGCAATGTTGTTGAATGCCGGAATCTCTCGCACACAGGGACCGCACCAGGTCGCCCAATAATTGATCACCGTTGCCTTGCCTGCAAAATCAGCCGAATTCAGAGTCTGGTCATCCACCAATTCAAAAGTCATGGCAGCCTCATGCAGATTGAATGCACCTGCCGTGCTGCCAGCGGCAACTGCAAGTTCATCCTGCTTCCCCGGACTGCTCATGCGCTGTAAGGGACACTGCCCGGTAAACGCAAAGGTTGCTCCGTAGGCAAGTAAGAGAATGAGCAGCAGGCTCTGGATCGGATGCTTCTTCAGTGAATTTTTGATTTTTACGATCATGAACAGGGTAAAAACGTTCGGATTCTGGATTTGACTGCACGTTAACCTGCTCCATCCACCGCACATTTCAACAAAGTTCAAGGCTTTCCAGCACACTCTGTGCATGCCATTTGGGCAGACAGGAACGGTCTTTCGGATACCCCCCTCCGAGCGTTCCAACCAAGCCCGCATCCCAATCCGAAACTGCCTGGAAGACGCGCTGATCGCGCCGTGTCATTGCATCCAGACTGAGATTCATCTGCCCAAACCGATCCGACTCCAGCACATCCACACCACTGATCCAGAAAACAAGCTCGGGTTCAAAGCGCTGCGAAACCTCAACCAACGCCGCATCGAGAGCGTCCAGATAAGTGCCTTCATCCACGTACCGCGGCAGGCCCACATCCAAATCCCCCGGCTCCTTCTGGGCAGGGTAGTTGGCACCCACATGGATCGACAGGGTGAACACATCTGGGACTGCACGAAGAATGCGGTGTGTTCCATTGCCCTGATGGGCGTCAGTGTCCAGCACCAGCATACGCAAACCAGGCTGCTGCTCCCGCATCGCCAGCACCGCAATCGCCACATCATTGAGCACGCAAAACCCCAATCCTTCGGCAGGCATGGCGTGATGGGTGCCGCCACCAAGATTCCACGCAACTCCCTCATCCAGCGCGGCCATCGCTGCTGCCAGTGTGCCACCCGCATCGAGTCGACTGCGCTCCACCCAGCGCGGATGGTGTGGCAATCCAAGGCGGTTGCGCGCATAGCGCGATAACTGGTCTTGGCTCACTGCATCGAGATAGGATGCTTCGTGGGCTGCAAGCACCTGCTGCCAGGTGACAAGGGGTGCTCGTTCAAACTCCAGATAGGGAGCTTGCGAACATTCGTCCAGATGGCACCGAAGTTCCGGATACTTGGCAACCGGAAAGGGATGCCCCTCCGGGAGTGGCACATAATATCCCGGATTCGAAAAACACTTCATGCAAAGCGCAGACTGACAAGGGGCTGAACAAGTCTTGCTCAGTCACGCCATGCAAAATGATCCACGTCCTTGGCCAGGATGATATCGAGCGGTGTTACCCGGTCACCCGCACTGTGGGTATTCAACCCGATTGTAACCTGGTTATACAGATTGTAAATCTCCGGGTGGTGATCACGCCGTTCACATTCATAGGAGAGTCGCACCAAAAACGACATTGCCTCAGCAAAGTGTTTGAAGTGAAACGTCTTCACGATGCGATGATCCTTGTATTCCCATCCCTTCAGGCGGGTCAGCTCCTCTCGGATTTGAGACTCAGTGAGTGCTTTTTCCATAATGTTGTAATGTGACGCACTATTACGACATTCAATGCCTGAACCTGTCAACCGAGCAATCGCATCCGCATTGCGACCCGGGCACATCCAGCTCGATGCATGGAACCCATTTTTATGACTGCTTTGCAATGCCTGCCAGGTGTCATTTCGGCTTCCCCCTGTTTGAATCATGCCCATCTCCAATATTCCCTCAAGAATGGCTTGGCGGTGAGGCAAATCTTGTGCTAGACCCTAACCCTACGCCGCATGAACGACGCTGAAACAGGAAATCCCAAACACATTGCCATCATCATGGATGGCAACGGACGCTGGGCGTGCGCACGCAACCTGCCCCGCATCGAAGGCCACCGACAGGGCGTGCGCAACGTCGAACTGGTCGTCGAAATGGCAGCAGAAATCGGGCTGGGTTTTCTCACGCTCTATGCCTTTTCCAGCGAAAACTGGAAGCGTCCAGAGGATGAGGTCAATGCCCTGATGCGCATGCTCAAACACTTCCTGAGTGAAAAGGAAACCATGCTGCACAAACACAAGATCCGCCTTCGCTCGATTGGCAGAATCGAGCAGCTGCCCGCAGACGTGGTCACTCTGCTGAGAGAGGTTGAGGCGCGCACCTGTCAGTATTCCCGCAACCTCACACTTGCCCTAAACTACGGATCCAGACTCGAGGTTGTCGATGCGGTCAAGTCCTGCATGGCTACTATTGGAAGCGATGCTCAGGCCCTGCAACAGTTGACCTGGGAACAGTTCTCCCGACACCTGTATACGGGTGACATGCCAGACCCTGACCTGATCATTCGCACTTCGGGCGAGACCCGCCTCAGTAACTTTCTCCTGCTCCAGGCCGCCTACGCCGAAATCCACTACAGCCCCGTCAACTGGCCCGACTTTGGTCGTGAGGCATTCGAGGCCGCACTCGCGGACTATCGTGCCCGCGAACGACGCTTCGGCCGCACGGGCGAACAACTCAAAACCCGCACATCCTGATGCGCCCAAACCCAGCACCCGACCCAATCCAGCAGGACATGAAATCCACCCCTGACAACCGCAAACCACGCAACAAGTGGATGCACTGGTTGGCCCGCATTGGAACAACCTTTGCTCTGGTCGGTGCAACCTGGGCCTATCTCTACTGGTTGGGTCTGGTAGGCGGTCTCTTCCTGCTGGGTGCACTCTGCGGACTCACCGCCTTTGAATTTCTGCACAGCTCACCGTTGCGCATGCCGCGCTACCGTATAGTACTGCTCGCAGTCATCAGTTTTTTTGTCCCCTATCTCTGTCACCGCATGCTCATTGATCCGTCGCGCTCCGGGTTGACCCTACTGGTGTTTGAGATCTATCTGGGCATTTTCATCACCCTGACCCTGCTCGGACTGCGCTATGTAGCCCTGCTCAAGGTGCTCTCCCGCAGCATTTTATTTCCGATCTGGGGCATTGCGCTGCCGATGACCGCACTCATCTTCACCGCCCACTACGTCGTGGGTCTGGGGCGCACGAGCACCATCGCACTGCTGTGGGTGATCACCATCATCTTTGTCACCAAAGCAACCGATATTGGAGCCTTGCTCGTGGGTTCCTGGATCGGAAAACACAAGCTCGCACCCAAAACAAGCCCGGCCAAAACCATCGAGGGTGCCATCGGCGGTGTGGTTGTGAGCATGCTCTGCGCGCTGTTGATCTATCTGCTTGGCAACATCCGCCTGCACAGTCTGGGCAACCCCTCTCCGGACTGGTGGAATCTCACTCGCATCCTTCTGGCTTCGGGAACAATCTCAATAGCGAGCATCCTTGGTGACTTGTATGAATCCTCGTGGAAACGTCACCTCTCCATCAAGAACTCGGGTTCCATCCTGCCCGGCCTGGGTGGCATGTATGACCTTACCGACAGCCTCATCCTTGCCTCCCCAGTCGCCTATTTCCTGATCAAATACTTCCTGCTGCCCTCCTGATCCTGCTTGATCCTTCCCGCCCATGCCATCCAAACGCCGCATTGCCATTCTCGGAGCCACAGGCTCGATCGGACAGAATGCCCTGCGCGTCATACGGGCGCACTCTGACCAGCTCGAACTGGTCGCCGCTGCCGGAGGATCGCGCATCGCTCCGCTCGCAGCCATTGCGCAAGAATTTCAACTCCGGCAGGTCGGTGTTTTTGAACCTCCAATCCCACCCGGCGAATTGCATGGCTCATTCCCTGCGCAGACGCAGGTGGTCACAGGCATGCAGGGGCTGATCGAAATCGCAACCCACCCGGATGTCGATATGGTGTTGATCGCAGTTGTCGGCACAACCGCACTGCTTCCCTGTATTGAGGCAATTCGCGCGAAAAAGGATATCGCACTCGCATCCAAGGAAATCCTCGTTATGGCCGGCGAGTTCATCATGCCAATGGTAAGGGAACACGGGGTACAACTGCTGCCAACCGACAGCGAACACAACGCCATCTTTCAATGCCTGCGGGATGAACCCCTTCGCACGGTGGAGAAGGTGCTGCTGACCGCATCCGGCGGACGCTACCTGAACACCCCCGTCGAACAGCTCGCTTCCATTCCAGCCGAAGAGGCCGTTCTACACCCGAACTGGAGCATGGGGCAAAAAATTTCCATCGATTCCTCGACCATGGCCAACAAAGGTCTTGAGGTGATTGAAGCACGCTGGTTGTTTGGGCTGCAACCCGAGCAGATCGAGGTGGTGATCCACCCACAGAGCATCGTGCACTCGATGGTGCAGTTCCGCGATGGCTCGCTGATCGCGCAGCTCTCACCGCCCAACATGAGTTTTGCCATCCAGCATTGCCTGCTCTACCCTGAGCGTGCCTGCGGAATCGATGCCACGCTCGATTTTTCGCAGTGCCTGACTCTGGAGTTTCAACCGCCCGATCAGGATCGCTTTCCGTGCCTGCGACTGGCGTTTGACGCATTGCGCCTCGGGCACACTGCCCCCGCCATCTTTAACGCCGCCAACGAGATCGCCGTATCCGCCTTCGTTGAAAAACGAATCGGCTTCCTTGATATCCCACGCGTTATCGAATTTACTCTGGAAAACCTGCCCATCCTCAAGCCTGCCAACATCGAAACCATCATCGAAACCGATCAGGAGGCACGAAGGATCAGCCATCAATGGACCGTTTCATGACGTTTGACAGCACTCTCAATTTTCTCGGCAATCTGCCATTCTTCTTCGGAGCCATCCTTGGTCTCGGGCTTTCCATTTTTGTACACGAACTGGGACACTTCCTGGCCGCTCGCAAGCGTGGACTGAAGGTGACGCGCTTTTCCATTGGCATGGGTCCGCGCATCTGGTCATGGAATCGAAACGGGGTCGAATACCGCCTTTCTCTGCTGCCGATCGGGGGTTATGTCGCCCTCCCTCAGCTGGCAGACATGGGACGCCTTGAGGGTGCTCGAGAGGACGAGGCCTCACCTGAGGAAAACGAGCCATTGCCGCCCATCTCATTCAGTGACAAACTGATTGTCGCGGTGATGGGTGCCGTCTTTAACTTCATATTTGCCTTCCTGTTGGCCCTGGTGCTCTGGGGGACCGGACAACCCACCACCAATGAAATGCTCACCACCGAAGTGGGCTATGTGAGCGAACAACTCAGCATTGATGGGCAGGCCATTCCCGGTCCTGCCTTTGAAGCAGGCATTCAGCCTGGAGATATCATCACTGCTGTAGATGGGTCAAAAGTGGAAACCTTCATGGATATTCAGCAGATGGTGCTCACCAGTGTGGGACGCACCAGCGATGGACAGCCCGAAGTGCAACTCGAAATCGAGCGCGATGGTGTGAGGCAGGAACTCGTCGTTCAACCGGCCATTGCCTATTTCAACTCGGCATCCCGCGATCCCATCCGCACGATTGGCATCCTGCCCGCCAGCATCGTACGCATCCATACGGTTTCCCCGAACTCTCCTGCTCAAAAGGCAGGCTTGCAACCCGGCGATGTGGTCACGCACACCAACGGCGTCCCCATTTATCACCTGCGCGCGTTCATCGATCTCATTTCTCAAAAACCCGGCCAGCCAGCAGAAATGGTAATTGAACGTGAGGGTCAGAGTCAGACCCTTCTGCTGCAACCTTCTACTGTTGCGCGAACCAAACCGGTGTTAGCTGTGAGCCTCGAGCGCTCCGGTGAAACCTCCACGTTTACCATCCGCCCTGACTTTTCCAAAGATTCCACCGAGCGAAAAACCGACCTGACATCCAGCGCAACCCTGTTCATCCACCAGATTCGCTCCAACTCCGCTGGAAATCTGGACCGCCTTCGGTCCGAGGATCGGCTCATCGCGATCAATGGCAAGGCCGTGGAATCGCTCGCCGATGCCCAAACTGCGCTTGCCAACGCAGCAGGTCCGGTCCTGCAGCTCACACTCGGACGCGGCAGCAACACGCAAACCCAGGCGGTGGTGTTCAACCGTTTGAGCAGCAAAGTGGAGGGTCCTATCACACAACCGATGGTCGGATTTTCCACGACGCGTGAGACTGTGATCACTCACGTCAATCCGTTTAAGCAGTTCAGCCAGCAAATCGACATGACATTCCGCATTCTGGGTGCGCTCATGCACCGCGGTTCAGAGATTGGCATCGGACACCTCAGTGGTCCGATCGGAATCGTGCGCCAGCTCACTGAAATCACACGAATCGACCTGCGGTTGGCCCTGTCGTTCCTGATCCTGATGAATGTGAATCTGGGCATCCTCAACCTTCTGCCCATTCCGATTTTGGATGGCGGACACATCCTCTTTGCAACCCTCGCCAAAATTCGACGCAAAGCCCTGCCCGCCCGCTTGGTGGCAAGTCTTCAAGGAGCGTTCATGGTTTTGCTGTTGTCCCTGATGATCTACGTTATTTTCAAAGACAGTGTTCGCTGGCACGGTGATGCACAGGATGTGGACGAAACCACAGCCATGAGCAAGCTCTACATCGAACCCGTTTTTGTAACTCCGGAAACGACTTCAGAATCCGAGTAGGAATCACAGCCCATGCAACTGTATTGCGAATCACGTTTAAAAACCATCCGGCGCGTCACCCGTGAGGTCGCGATAGGGCCGGTCAGGATCGGGGGCAATCATGCCATCGCGGTACAGTCGATGACCACCACTCCCACCGAAGATGTGGCCGCGACTGTAGCCCAGGCGAGGGAACTCGCCGAAGCAGGTTGCGACATTGTGCGCATCACGGCTCCATCGCTCAAGGCGGCGCGCGCACTGCAGGCGATTCGGGATCAGTTTCGTAAGGATGGCTTCACTACCCCTCTGGTTGCCGATATTCATTTCCTTCCCAAGGCAGCCATGGAGGCCGTTGAGCACGTTGAAAAAGTGCGTATCAACCCTGGAAATTTCGCAGACTATAAAAAATTCAAGGTAATTGAATATACCGACGCTGCCTATCAGGAAGAGATCGACCGCATCCACGATGCATTCACCCCGTTCATTCTGCGCTGCAAGGAACTCGGGCGTGCCATCCGCATCGGCACCAATCACGGCTCCCTTTCGGATCGCATCATGAATCGCTACGGTGACACACCGGAAGGCATGGTGGAGTCCGCGCTGGAGTTCATCCGCATCGCAGAATCCCACGGATTTCACGATATCGTGCTGTCGATGAAGGCGAGCAACCCCAAGGTGATGATCGCCGCCTACCGACTGGCGGTCGCACGCATGCAGGAGGAGGGCATGGCTTACCCACTGCATCTCGGTGTCACCGAAGCCGGCGATGGAGAGGACGCCCGCGTCAAAAGCTGCATCGGCATGGGTTCCCTGCTCGCCGATGGGCTGGGAGATACACTACGGGTATCCCTCACCGAAGATCCCGTGCACGAAGTCCCCGTGGGCAAGGATCTGGTGCGCTGGACCGAAGCCCTTTGGCAGCAATCTTCCTACTTGGCACCCGATGCAACAGTAGCACCGGAATCCGTTGATTTCTACCAGGCTAATCGCCGCGAAGTAAAACCAATCCTGCTGCCCGATGGCACGAACTGGGATCATGAGTTGCCCACTAAAGTTGCCGTCGGCTCTGCCGAAAACCTCTCCCCTTCCGATCTGGTCAAGCGGGTCGCCGAAGTTCAGGTGCGGCAGAAATCCGCGCGCATCGAATACTGGGTTCATGCCGTCGAAAAACCCACACACATTGAGCAGCTGGCCATACTTGCAGAGGCATGGAAGGGTGTTATTAATGGATTTGTCATCGACCTCATGCAATGCGACTGCATCGATGCGCTCCTTCCGCTGATTTCCCGGAATACATCCTTTCACTGGATCCTCAATGTGGCTCATCGCGATCTTGAGCAGGTGCTTGGCAAGCTCCCGGAAGCCCCTGCATTGACGTGCTGCATCGATTTTGCAGGCATGCGGGCAGACCGGATTCGTCTGCTCTCCAATCTTTCGAACTGTCTGGTCACCCTGAGTGCTCCGCTGGAGGGACTGACTGCCATTGGCAGCTACCGGGCCTTGATCGCCGAGCTCGATGCCAATGGTTCGAAGCCTGGACTCTGGCTTCGCAATCTTCCCGAAAATTTCATCAAACAAGATCCCTGTGCATTTGCAGATCTGCTGATGGAGAGCAGCATTCTCTCAGGAACGCTGCTTTGCGAAGGTGCAGGAAATCTGATCAGCGTCGAATCTGAACCCAATCTGCTCAAAGCCACCGCCCTTGCCTACAACATTCTGCAGGGTGCACGCGCACGCATTTCAAAAACTGAATTTGTTGCCTGTCCCTCCTGTGGTCGCACTTTGTTCGACCTGCAATCGACTACCCAAAAAATTCGCAGTCGCACCCATCACCTTAAGGGAGTGACCATTGCGATCATGGGCTGCATTGTGAACGGTCCGGGAGAAATGGCCGATGCGGATTTTGGCTACGTCGGAGGTGCTCCGGGGAAAGTAAACCTCTACGTCGGAAAATCCTGCGTGAAGGTCGGCATCCCCGAGGCCCAGGCAGTGGATGCGCTCATTGAACTCATTCGCGAGCACGGCAAGTGGGTGGAGCCGGAAGTCGTCGAATCGGCCTGAATCGGAATGTGACCTATTGCACTTTCCGAAATTCCAACATGTCACTTCCTTACCCATGCGCCTTACCGAACTCGCCCACCAACAGATCAGCCCTCTGATCAAGGCGGGCAGTATCGCCATCGATGCCACAGTGGGCAATGGATTTGACACACTCTTCCTCGCAGAGTCAGTGGGTCGTGACGGGCGAGTCTATGGTTTCGATGTGCAGCCATTGGCCATCGAACTGGCAACTCTGATTCTCACCACACGCAAATGTGCGGACCGATGCCAGCTGTTCACTATCGGTCATGAATTGATGGCAACTCATGTGCCTCAAAACTGCGTCGGAAACGTCTCCGTCATCATGTTCAATCTCGGCTACCTGCCGCATGGCGATAAATCCATCACCACCCAACCCCTGACCACACTTGCCGCACTGGAACAGGCCTTCACGCTCCTGCAAACCGGGGGCATCCTGTCGATCCTTTCTTACCGGGGGCATCCGGGGGGCTTGGAGGAATTTCGTCAGATCCGGCAATGGTTGAACTCCATGCAGGCACAGCTTTCACCCATGCTGCAACAGGATAGCGCAAATCCCGATGGCCGAGGCCCCTTCCTCTGGCTGATGCAAAAGACGTAAGTCCACCCACATAGTCCCCTTTTTGCAAATTCACTCGAGTTTATTTCCAAGCACGACCTCGAACCCCATTCCACATGTCAATTCATGCCTTTCATGCGATTTTCCCCTCCCGATTTGAAAACCAGAGGCTTTGCGTAATACTGTCTGCTGGAGCGTCACCCGCATACCCCTTTCAACGCCAAAGCTGCCCAACCTGAACCTGCGCCACCCCCTGAGCACACCCCCATGTTTCTACCACAATCCCAACCCGGAATTGATATCCGTCAAGAAATGCTCCCTGGGATTGTGCTAGAATTTTCATCATGACTTCACATTCCCCCATTGTTTTGGATCTACTGCACCTCACCGAAGGCGCGCTGGATGCGAATAGCGAATGGTGTCAGACACTTTCCGCGCTGGAGCCGGGAAAATCCGCTACTCTTCGGACGCGGGTCAATCCCATTACGCTCTATCCTCTGCTGCTGCGCAATCCCTGCAAGATACACCCGATTCCTGCCAGAGGAAAAACCTGGGAAACCACACTGACGCGCTCTGCCGACCCCGGTCTCGAACTCGATCTGCGCGACCTGCCTCCACCAGCTCCGCTAAATCACACCATGGTCGCCCTCGCAGAGCTTCCCTCCCAATCTACGCTGCTCATCCACACGCGTTTTCGACCCGTCTTCCTGCTGGAATCACTCGAACAGGAAGCAGTTGAAATCCACTGCACCGAAGTCACACCGGGGCATTGGCAGACGCGATTGAGCCAAATCCCAATTTCCAAAGACCGCACTGACTCAAATTCACATGAATAACGCACACCCTAATACCTTGAATTCTCCCAGCACTGGCATGATGAGTGCCATGGTCGCCCTCGCGTTTTTTGCCGTTGGACAGATTTGCCTGCTCGCCTGCCTGGCCGTCCTTCTGCTCTTTCCCGATGTGCTCAGCGGAAATCCGTATCGCCTCGAAGTCACTGCCCTTGCCGCACTGGTTCTGCCCGGATTTGCAGGTTCCGCCGTTTTCGGAACCTTCTACGCGGTTTCGTCCGTGCTCACAGGAAGCCGTTTGTGGAGCCGTCCTCTCGCAGTCGCGCATTGGTTCCTGCATACAATGGGACTGTGTGGCATGGTGCTCGCCCTGGGCGGGATGCCGTTTCTGGAAAATCCATTTCTCGGAGTCGGTGTAGGTGCCGTCTTGCAGTTGATTGGCGTGCTCCTTCTGTTCCTGAATCTCGTGCTCACGGCAGCCCAACACAATCGCTGGGAACCTGAATCCATCACAGTACTCTTCGCACTATTCTGGCTCGGAGTCTCAGCCATTCTGGGCCTGACCCTGCTCGTTCATTGGAATTTTGACATCTTCCAGGCCAAGGCTCTGCGCTACATCGAGGTGTATGCCATTGTTTCCATGGCCGGGTTTCTCTGCCTCGGGATTCTGGGCACCACACTCAAATTATTTGATATGTTTCTGGTGGGAGGGCTGCACACATCGGGACTCATGTGGACCGGATGCATACTGATCAACCTCGGGCTTTTCATGATCCCCATCACCGCCGTTTCCTTTGACTGGTCGGCGCAATCCGTCCCGGTTGGCATCATCTTTTTGGGCAGTCTGTTGTATCTGATTTCGGCATTTCTTCGCATCCGCACATCCAACTCGGGCCTGACTTCAGGAATCGCTCTAGCAACATGCGGTCTGGTCGTGGGGGTTGGCTTGATTGGACTTGAAAGCCTGCTCTTGGCCGGGGCAATCACACCTCCCGAACTCGTGGATAATTTTTTCAGGGAACAGGTGCGCATGCATGCGAGCCTGACCGTCTTGGGTACGGTGCTCATGCTCTCCTTAGGGACCGGCACCCACCTCGTGCCCCTCCTGGTCTGGCGCTTGCGGTGTTTGCCCGTTGTCAGAGAGCACAACGGTCCGGCTGCCGACGAACTCATCGACCCACGCGGCTTGCCAGTTCTGTTATTGTGCCTGCTTGCCGGGTGGATCTACATCGCAGCGGGACAATGGAACATTCAGGCTGCCGGTGTCCAACTCGGGGTACTCTGCATCCTCATCGGCATCCTCTGGTTCTTCATGGTGATTCGCCCCGCTGTCATGCTCTTTCTTTTTGGGGCAATGACCCTCGATTCGGATTCTGAACTCCCGTCAACCCCATCCCATGAATCTGTCTGAGTTAGCCAACACCACAACACCACGGTTCCACCCATCCATGAACATTCAACCCATCCCTTTAGCCATGAAACACGACCATTCTTCATCATCCCCAAATCGCGCTTCCGCGCGCCCATCTCTCGCCCGCCTGACGCGTCAGGTATTGCTTGCGCTGACGGTCATCGTCGGTGGGGCCACCGGAATCTCCCAACTGCATGCCTGTGATGCCTGCAACCTGGTCTTCGCCGACCAGGTTTTGAGCGACCGCGCCGACACCCTTATCGGCAAGGACCTGCGCAGGGCCATGGAAAACCAGAAAAATCTCAACCTCGATGGCATGGTCGACAAGGAGTTGACGGATATCCAGGTCGCAAAACTGGAAGCAGCCAACGCCGCCCAATCCGACGAGGCTCAGTTAACTTCCATGGCATCCGATATGGAATCTGAACCCGCCTGTCCCAACTGCGCAGCTGGTATCCCGTGCGCCCCGGAGGCCCAATCCGACGAAGCAGTCGAGGTCACCGAAGTCGCAACCGCTCAAGGCGCATCTGTAGCGGCGCGAGCCAATACTCTCTGGCAACAGGCCTCCACCAACCTGTCCACCAGTGCCCCGGCTCCCGCCAAGGGACATCCGCTGCCAGACTACATGAAGTCGCATGAATTCATCGAGATCATTGAGCGGGACTACGCGCTCGACGCCACACCCTACTCGACCGTGCCCCAGGACGCACCGGTGGACAAGCAGTTCACCGTGACCCTGACCGAGGGCAAGACTTACATTGGCAACGGGGTGGTCTACGACGGATTCCTGATCGATGGAAAAATCCCGGGCCCCACACTCATCGTGGACCAGGGCGATGTGGTGGAGATGACCATCGTCAATGATGGCTCCATCCCCCATGGAGCATCCATCCATGCCGCCTACACCCAGACGTCGAAATATGTTGGAAAAATTGGACCCAAATCGAGCAAGTCGGTTCGCTTCCGCGCGATGATGCCCGGTGTCTACATGTACCACTGTGCACCCGGCGGACACGCCATCGGCATGCATGTGCTCGGCGGACAATATGGCATGATCGTGGTCAAACCGCCCGCCGGTTCCTATGAGATGGAGCGCCAGCTCGGTCATGAACCCAACCTGGAACTCTACATGATTCAGCACGAGCTGTATTCGAGCGGTAAGGATGCCATCGCCGGAGATCCGGAGTATGTTCTGTTCAACGGGCGCACCTACCAGTATGTGGAAGACCCGATCATGGCCAAACCCGGTGACTATGTGAGAATGTACTTCCTCAACGTCGGCCCCAACATCCTCTCCACGTTTCACATCGTCGGCATCATCTGGGACTACATTTACTGGCAGGGAAATCCAGATGTCAAAATGCCCGGCGGACAATCCATCACGGCAGGGCCCACCGATTCGTTTGTCATTGAATTCCGCATGCCTCCGGATGAAGGGGCCTACACCATGCTCACTCATGCCGTAGGTTCCACCAATCGCGGCGCCATCGGACTCATCGTGGTGGATGATGAGGCCGAGCTGGAACCGCACCGCACGATTCTTGCTGACGGACCATCCTTCAAGGCAGATGAACTCAATGCCTACATCAAGGGCGCCACCCGTACGATTTCACCCTTCGGCATTGGCACGCACCGGGATGATCGTCCGGTCGTCTATGGACCGGAAACCAAGGAGGTGTTTGTCGAAATCATTGGAAACTCCTTCTATCCCAAGGTCATCGAAATCGCTCCGGGAACCAAAGTGACCTGGACCAATGAAGACACCTTCACCTACCTTGCTGGCGAGTATGCCGGTATCCACAACGTTCAGTCCACGAGCAGTCCCGAGGACTCCGACGGCATCAACGGTCCCCTGCTCGCGCACGGGGAATCCTGGAGTTATACCTTCGATCAGGAGTGGGAATACGACTACATCTGCACACCGCATCCCTACATGATGGGCAAGGTGATTGTGAAAACTCCGGAGTACAGCCTCTCGAGCAAGGGAGGTGGCAGCGTCGCGCTCGGAGGGTGGGTGTTGCCGCTGCTGGCATTGTGCCTGATTCTCGCCACCGCCAGCTTTGCCTTTCGCGGAAAATGATGCGGTTTGATCTTTAGCTCACCGCGCAGGTGGACCCCTGGCGGGTTCACCTGTGCAGGCGCACCTGTCATGCGTACCCCCTGCAATCCATGTTCCCATGAAATCACCCATTGCCCACCTCGCCCGCTGCACAGGACTCGGATTGCTGCTCTCACTGCTGAGCAGTTGCGGCAATTCACCCGATGACACGGCCACCTCTCAAATCCCTGCCAGCCCGCCAGTCAGCGAGGTCACCATCACCGGTAACGACCGCATGCGCTTCGAACCTGCCACGTTTACCGTGCGGGCCGGTTCGGAGGTGTCACTGACCTTCAGGAACATTGGAACCATGCCCAAAGCCACCATGGGGCACAACCTGGTCATTCTGCTGCCGGGAACCAATACCCTGACCTTCGCTACCGCCGCCACGAACTTCCTCGAGCACGACTACATCGCGCCCCAATACGCCGACCGCGTCGTTGCAACCACACGAATTTTGGGTCCGGGGGAGGCACAGGTCCTGCAGTTTCGTGCCCCATCCACACCCGGACGCTATCCCGTCGTCTGCTCCTTTCCCGGACATACTCAGGCTGGCATGGTGGGAAGCATGACCGTGGTGCGCTGAGCCACACAGCCGTCAACTGAACTGTCAACCCATTGCAGAATTCCGTTGCCGCTGGGGTGCGCTACGCTCCATTGGCATTCACCCGATGCAGCCAGTTGCACGGGTTCCCCACTCACCCACACATCCCATTTTTCCCATGTTCTCACGATCCATTTGCCTGTTCCTCACCCTCTTGACGGCCCCGTTCGCCAGTTTTGCCAGCGAACCGCTCACTTTTGTGATGGTGCACGGCGCCACCGCTGGTGGCTGGGAGTGGAAATCCACTGCCAAATGCCTGCACGATGACGGGTACGAGGTGTACCGCGTCACCCTGACCGGACTCGGAGAACGCCATCACCTTGCCAATGCCGAGGTCAACCTCGATACCCACATCAACGATGTCGTCAATGTCATCCTCTTCGAGGATCTTCACAATGTCGTGCTGACCGGACACAGTTATGGTGGCATGGTCATCACAGGGGTGATGAACCGCATTCCCGAACGCATCCGGCATGTCTTCTTTCTCGACGCAGCCGTGCCCAACGACGGTGAATCCATGTATGACATCGTGGGCGGTCCTCCTCCCCATGCAAAAGTGAAGGACGGTCTCGTCGATTTTGGCTGGGGAAACCCTGACGGTCCCTACCCCAAAAATGTGCCGCATCCGGAAAAAACCTTTAGCCAGCCCGTTCAGTTCAATCATCCGGATGCACTCAAGCTGACCGTTACCTACGTCGCCTTCGTGCCTGAAGATCAATCCATCGAGGCCAGAGCTGAGCGCGACAAGAGCTGGCAAAAGGCAGAGGCTCGCGGATGGCACATTCGCACCTTCCCGGGCCACCATGTCGCGCAGCAGGAGGATCCGCGTGGAGTTGCCGATCTGTTGATCCAGGAAGTGCAGGATCGCGCCAACTGATCCCTTTTTTCACCTGATCATTCCCATCGTAGTTCTGTTGCTTTGTCCAAGCACAGATAACAGGAAGCGTCTGATTGAAAAGGCAGTTAAAATCATGCCCCGGCGAACCCCAAAAAGGATTGCCAGGGCGTGGTTGGTCCTAGAACTCAAACGTATTGCTGATGCTCCAGGAGCGCTTCGGAGCAATGCGGTAGGCCGCAAATGTCCCGTTGGGTTGCGCCGTAATCGGAATCAGATCGTTGTCACCGCTGAACGCATTGTAAACGTTGACCTGGATGCGCCAATGAATCCGTTGAGTCAGTTGTTTGCGGTATCCCACCCAGAAATCAAAATTGGTTTCTGAGGGTCCTTTCACTGGTTCAGTCAGATCATACTGCACCTTGGTAGGATCGGACGGGTCTCCTGTCGGAGGATAGGCAATGATCACGCTGCTCTGGTAACGCATCCCGCCACCAATGTTCATTCCCTTCAGATATCCGTCACTGAAATCGTAGTTTGTTACAACGTTGATGCGCCACTCCCGCATTTCGGGAACCGTGGTATTTTCCACCAACTGTGCCAGACGCCACTCGCTTCCCGGTGCGCCGGCAAGTCCCTCACCATCGAACCAGTTCTTCCCGGCGGTCACCACGTCCTCTGTTCCCCAATAGTGCTGAAGACGGCCCACTCCATCTCCTTCTGCAATGCGCAGGGAATTTTGAACGAGGTTCATGAACTCCCGGATATTGGCATTGCCCACATGGGTGCGCCGCGCATCCGTCTTGGACGCGTTGGCCGTGATGCGCCATCCCGTCAAGGGTTCTGCACTCAGTTCGATTTCCCAACCCTCCGACACATTGTCTTCGGTCAGTGCAAATCCAGTCGGCACCGAGTAGGTTGCTTCGCCAACCGGAGGCCCGAAGTCGCCAAAAGTATCAATGCGCCAAGCCTGCCAGAATCTCGGATCGACGGCGCGCTGGAATTCGCGAACGGCATGGATCACCGCATTTTCAAGCGCAGGATCTACCACCCAAGCCCCATCTGGTGAGACCACAGCCTGATCTGAAAAAGTGCGACCATCGTTGAACAGGTGGAAGTTGTAACGCATGGGTTGCCAGATGCCTGATGCATCATCGACAACGTCTGCATCACCTCCGCGCAGCGAAGGATCGGTCGCATCGTATCCCCATGGTAGAATGTTGTATCCAAACACATTCGCATAGTTCTGCGTCAGCTGCATCCAGTTCCCAATCGCTGCAGCATTGATTTCGGTGCTCGTTGCCGATTTATTAGAGGTCTTGTATTTGTTGATTCTCAACGTGTAACGACCATCCCGGGTTTCAATCCGAACCCCACGATCAATGGTCTTGCCCGACGGTGCAGGATGCTGCTCTCCGTAAATATCGACACGACTGGAATCCGGTTTGAAGTTCGTCGATTTGTTATAATAGAGGCTCAGCTCAACTGGCATATTCCGTGTGACATCTTGCAGAAAGGGAAAATCCATCAGGTGTGCAACCACACTGTAGGAGCGGGATTCCACTTCGACACGTGCACCTGAGCTTGGAAGCCTGTAATAGGACGGACTCAAATCGACGCGGGCACGGTCATGTGTGGGATCAAAATCGTTGGGAGACATGTCAAACGCCCACGATTTTGCCACGTCCTTGCGCCAACCATAAGTGGAGACGAGTGCGTTGCCGAGCCACTTGGCCTGCCAGACAAAAGCCTGCGAACTCGTTTCAGCCTTGTTGAGTGTCGCTCGGGTAGTCAACCGATCCCGCGCATCCGAGGACATCTCCGCATCGACAAAATTGAGACGGTAAGTATTCCATCCGGCATAGTTGGAGGGATTCTCCGACTGAGTTGAGACTGAGGATGCGCTTCCCGGAATTTCGAACCCGTTGTACCACAGTGCTCCGGGATCAACATCGTTGGCAGTCCAGGTGGAATCAAAATACTGCACAAGTCCATTTTGGATCACCGGATAACCACTGATGGAGGGAATATTTGCACCGCTAAGACCACGTCCCAGCAGGGAATCGCCCAGGTAGACAATTTGGGTCGGCGTCAACTGTCCGTTGAAGCGTTCATTTGGCAGGCCATGCAAAGCATAGTATGCATCGTCAAACACACCATAGCGTTGCCAGCTGCGGGAATCACTCTCCAGCAACTCTTCTCCGAACAATCCGGTAAGCGTGTGGCTTCCCAGCAGCTTTCGGAGCCAGCTGTCCGACCCATCGCTGAAATCATGGGTTGCAAACACCGTCAATCGCCGGGTCTCCCGCTCAGACTCGTACGAACGATTGGACCAGGCATTGTTTGTTGAGACGAATGGACGTCCTACATTCGGATTGGGCGAACCATCCGAATAGGGTTCCACCCCCGCTTGCAGACCTACATGCGGTGTGCCATCGCCATACACTGCCATCGGATCGATTTGCAAGCGAACCTCACCCGGCAACATTGCCTTCTGTCCATTTTCGTAGCGCTCCCGATTATAGTCCAATGACACTCCCAGCCGATCATAAAAAAACGTCTGTGTCAGATTAATATTTGCCACACGAAAATCCTGCCATTCCCGTTTCGTATGCCCATCTATCAGTTTGTTGTAGAAGTCAAAAATCGATGGATCGGTCAGCAGATTGTTCTTCCATAGACCCGCACTGGCGTAGTCCGCACCCGCATTGATCGCCCATTGGGAAGTACCGACGAGCGAGACCCATGCGTTGTCCGGATAGGCAGCAATCCCACCGTCGATCATTCCATCCGCTCCCAGTCCTCCCGACACAAAGGGTCCGTTGATGTTGGTGACCCACATGCTCTGTCCCCCATCAGCGTTGAAAACATAGGTGCCCGCTCGGGCTGCAGGAAATCCAAAGTTGCCCAAATGGGGTTCATAGGCCGGATTGCGAGACCCATCAGCTGCGAGATTCACACGCAGTTGTCCATGATTGGGACGACCTGAAAGGTGATCCCAGGCCTGAAACTGATTGTAGGTTGCCTGATTCAGCTCTGTGAACCAGGGGGTGATAGCGTCGGCGGGTGGTAAAAAGCGCGGATTATTGCTGCTCACACTTCCGGACTCTACGTTGAACTTGATGATCGTGCGGTGTCCGTTCCGGTTTAGAAATGCTGGTTCATAGCGCAGAGCCATGTAGATGCGCTCATCTTGTGAATAGGCGGGTTTTTGCTGGTATTTTTCGTCATCATACAGGGCATTGAGTCGAACCGCCAATTCTCCTTTCAGGATTTCCCGGTTGAGGTCCAGAGTGCCGCGCATGCTGCCATAACTGCCGATGCGAAGCTCAACCTGTCCTGAGTTGTTGAAATATGCACCTTTGAGTCCCGTGTTGATGATCCCCGATGGGCTACCTTGGCCAAAGAGGATGGAGTTGGGTCCCCGCTGCAAATCGACTCGCTCGACATTATAGGCATCCCACGGAATGTCCGTGCGGAAAAACTCACGTGTGTTATCCGCCGCCGCCAATCCCCGCACACGGGTATTTTGATTGGGACTGATGGTGTCTTCATTCAAACTGGCCGCATCACCCGTTCCCGCAAAATTCCCCATGAATCCACCAACCTCAGTTCCCGTGGTGTATTGCAGCAACGATGCATTGTCGGTTGCACCCACGTCTTTGAGAAACTCACTGGTGATCACGGAAACTGCACTTCCAACATCGCGCAGTTCGGTATTCAACCGGTTTCCGGCCAATGTCGTCTCGGCGTTGTAGCCTTGTACCTGTGCCGTGGATACTTCGAAGGGCGATAGCTCATAGATCTCTTCGTCTTCCGAATACTCTTGGGAAACTGCCTGAGTGGAAGCGGTTGCCACGATGATCCCCAGCAAGCCGTGTAAAAACTTGCCCAGGAACGATCTATCCTTATTTTTTTTCATATCAGTATGTTGAGTTGGGTTGCTATGGTTCGGAGCTGTCGAGTTGCCGCTCGATGACTCCGGCGAAAGGCGTTTCCCGTTTTTTGAGTTCACCACAACTGCGATGGCACCCGTCTCAACATCTTGGTCAAAACGGAGTGCCGTATTTTCCAGCATGCGCTCAAGTGCCTCTACAGGGTCGAATTTCCCCTGAATCACATTAGTGGTGACTCCTGCAACTTCCTGCTTGCTGTAGAGCAGACTGATGCCCGATTGACGGGCAAACAACGTAAGCGTAACGTTCGCATCTGCTTGGGGAATTTGAAAATTCATCATGCTCGCAAAGGTGTGTGGAAGGAACGGCAATCCGCTCAATATCACACACAGCAGACGCAGTATCGTCTTGGGGTGAGCTACATTCATGATGGGGGATGGGGTTTACAGGCTCAGCGGGAGTTTGGGGTTGATCAGTTTGGATGCGTTCGGGGAATCGATTCACAACTTACGTTCTCCCCCGTTCCTGGCGGGATGTGTTCGGTACTCATTCCTTCCTTCGGAAGAAATACAGCGTAGGCACGAGTATCGGGATCGATCGAATACACCAGCGAAGTATCGCCCAACATGAGTTCCAGCGTTTTCTGGGCAGTGTATTTGCCCGAAACGGCGCGAGTCTGTAACGCATCGAGCTGTTTTGGATCAAACAGAATTTCAATCTCGGCTTGTACAGCAAACACCTTCAGTGTCCGAACCGCCGGTCCTTCTTGAATCTCAAAAAATTTCCGGGTATCCCGATCACAGCCAATCCAGATCGTTAGCAGTAATGCGAAGACTCCCATTCCAATGATCGATGCAGGGGTAAATTTCATGCCGTAAGCTCCGGACAAATGCGCAAGTTCACGAATCAATCGATAGGTAGATTTCAAACTCGCTGTGCCGCTCAACGGTTACGTCAAAACTCGACTCCAGAAGGCGAATAAATGCTTCCACGTTGTCAGACCAAAAGATGCTCGTCAGCCTAAGTCGACGTAGTTTGGGATCATTCAAGTAGATCTGGACCCGGTTTCGACGGTTGAATTCATTAACGATTACCGGAAGAAATTCATCATCAAAATCAATCAGCTCAGGCCTCCAGAGCAGCTCTCGCTCGATTTCGTCCGGGGCCAGCTGGCGAACTGTCATGTCGCGCTGAGCATTGTCCAGACGAATGATTGCACGCTGCGACATTTCCACAATGGGGGCATGGATTGCCTCATCGTCAAACGGAACCTGATTGCTCATGTTGTCGAGCACCTGCACTCGCCCTTCTGTAACGATCAAATCGACACTCGCTGAGTTGTAGCGCACGTTGAAAATCGTTCCAAGGGCACAAAACCTTACCCCCGAGACATAGACCACGAAGGGTCGATTCGGGTCACTTGCCACCTTGAAATTCGCTTCACCTTCGTGCAAATGGATGGCTCGCTCGCTCTCGGTGTAGGCGGTTCGCAAGCGTGAACCATGATTGAGTTCAATCTCAGAACCATCGTCTAGTTGCAGTTTTTGAATGCGCTCATACACAATCGCCGATCCCGACGGAGTCAGTATCTCGTCCTGTCGAGTGCTTACAAGAAAGCCTCCAAGCACCAATGCCACACAGGCTGCAATCGCCAGAACGGGCAATAGCCGAGGAAATAAACCACGCACACGTTGACTCGCGTTCGGATTCCATCCCAAAAGGTCGTCATTTTCAGGAGTCGCATGCACCTTGTGCATGCCAGCGATGCGATCCAGCTCATCCCATCCCCAACTCTGCAGGGAGTATGCTTCGCGATGACAGGGATCTGCGGCCAGCCAATCCGACAGGGCGTCCTGCTCTTCGGCAGACAAGCCACGATCTCTGCGGAGAACCCAGTTTGCAGCTTCCGTATTAATTTTCGAAACGGGGTCGTTGTTTCCGTTAAATTGAGGCATCTTCATCGATTTCGTTTGGTTGTGTATCCCATGCGCTGGAAGTATTGCGTGCATTTTCGCAGTGCTATGCTTCCCTGGGCTTCGACTGTGTGCACTGAAATCCCAAGTTTTTGCGCGACTTCACGCTGGGAGTAACCGTAGATCTTTCGAAGCGTGAGGATCTGACGGCAACGTTTGGGTAACTGCTGAATCGCACAAATCAGGAGTTGAACCTCTTCCGATATCGCTGCGGTCTCGGAGGGGATCACCGTCTCATCGATAACACTGAGCGGATCGATGGATTTCGCTCCGGCAGGTTCTTCGTAGCGGGAGTGACGGATGCGATTCAGCGAGATATTCCTCGCAGTTACAAAAAGGAATGCCCTGGGATTGACGATTGGTCCAGAAGCGTAGGCACGCAGCATTCGCGAATACGCCTCCTGAACTACATCATCCACATCATCAACTATCGGAAAGCGCGCATGCAACCACGCGCGCAGATCCGCCTCATGCGGAACCACTTCTTCAAGAAACCACTGCGATTCCTGTCGTTTCCTATGTTCCATCGATCAAAATTAACCGGGGACAGACTTCACCCCTGCTTCTTGAACAACACCCAACTCCCGAAAACCATTAAAACAAATTGCATTTATTTTCACTTTTTTTCGAATTCAGGAAGGTAACGCGCAATTCTGTCCACCTTCAGGTTGAAGGAAGGCCAAAAGAAAAAGACTCGCAGCTCATATGAACCGCGAGTCTTTGACGATGAAAACGCATGGTATTTTAACGGGAGTATTCCACAAAACGGATCGCTGCAGGCTGCGCGTAGACAAACTGACTGGGTTGGGTTTATCTTCCAGAACTTCAATCTCATCGGCGAGATGAGTGTGTTTGAGAACGTCGAGCTACCCCTGGTCTACCGCGACATACCGAGCGCTGAGCGCAAAACCATGGTGCGTGAGGCCCTCGAACGCGTGGAAATGGACCACCGGGAAAATCATTTGCCCAGCCAGCTCTCAGGCGGCCAACAACAGCGGGTGGCGGTCGCCCGTGCCCTTGCTGGAAAACCGCGTGTCCTGCTTGCAGACGAACCCACCGGCAATCTCGATTCCAAAAACGGCGAGGCCGTCATGGCACTCTTGACCGAACTCAATCAGCAGGGTTCCACCGTCTGCATTGTCACCCACAACGAGGAATACAATGCCATCGTCAAGCGCGTCGTTTACCTCTTCGACGGGCGCATTGTTGACGAAAAAACCAACCGCTAAACCGCCGTCACCATGAAGCGTTACATCAGTCATTTCGGGTTTGCCTTTTGCATCATTGCAAAAACACCGCTCATCTCCGTGCTGTCCATCCTGGTTCTGGCAATATCCATCGGCCAGGCCACGTTGATGTTCAACATGGTCAGCTCCGTATTGTTCAGCAAACTTCCCTACGAGAGCGGGGAACGCCTGGTAAGGGTCGAACGCCTTAACCCGGGGAACCAGTACAGCGACCGCAACATGCCCTTCAACTCGTATCACGAGTTCCTCAAACTCGAGCAGGTTTTTGAGGGAACCATCGCCTTTTTTGGAGATTCCCTGATTCTCAAACATGAGAACCAATCCTCCATTGAGGAGGGTGTTTATGTCTCTACTGATTTCATGGAAGTGCTTGGTGAAAAGGTAATTCTGGGACGCAGTTTCACAGCTGAGGACGCCCAGCCCGAAAACCCGCCGGTTATCCTGATTTCCGAAACCATCTGGAACGAGCTGTTTGCGCGCGACCCCGATGTCATTGGAAAATCGCTTGCTGTGGACGGGATCTACCGCACCGTCATAGGCGTCACTGATGCGGATTTTGATTTTCCGTTTGTGATCCGGGCATGGCTTCCGCTCAACACCGACACCCTGCAGCAGAGTGTTGGCTGGGGTTCTTCCGTGTGGATCATCGGCAAGCGCAAGGCGGGCATCTCCGAGGCAGGAGCCACCGCTCAGCTGCAGGACGTGTTTGCACGCATCAAAGAACGCTTTCCCGTCGAAAACGAGGAGTATGAATCCATCCGTGTCGTCAGCTTCAAAGACTTTCTTCTGGGAGGCGGAACGGTACAGATTTTTGTAGCCATGGGAATCTGCGCGATCCTGGTCCTGCTCATGGGTTGCGTGATCGCTTCCAACCTGATCACCGTGCGCTGCGCAAAGCGCGCCAACGAACTGGCCATTCGCACCGCACTGGGAGCTTCTCGTCCGCAGATCATCGTGCAGATGCTGTTTGAATCCCTGCTCACCACCGTGATCGCCTTCGTGCTCGGATGGCTGCTGATGGTGTGGTTCGACCGGGCCATCCTGGCCGCTCACTATCAACGTGTTGAGGTTCCCTCCTGGTTTTTCAACAGTTCGTACAATCTGGCCTATCTTGCATTCATCATCGCCCTGATGACGGTCGTTACCATCGCATCAAGCCTCGTGCCCGCGCTGCGCGCGTCCAAAACCAGTATCAATGACCTGCTGAAGGACTCCACGCGAACCGGTTCCTCCCTGCGCATGTCCATGCTCGGTCGCCTGCTGATCATTTTTCAAATTGCCGCCGCATTTGCGGTGATCACGGGCGGTGTCATTGTCGGATACTTTCTGCACGAAATGTCCGAGGGTGAACGCGACTACAATCCGCACGAATACCTGTATGCAACCCTGACGACCAACGCCAATGCTCACAGCGACCCCAACGTCAAGGTGCAGCTGTTCGAATCCGTCAAGCGGGAACTGCTGGCCTTTCCAGAGGTCAAGGGAGTCACCTACTCCACCGAGTTTTATGCAGGGAACCACATCAATCCCATCCTGATCGAGGGCGAGGACTACGCATCGCCCGACGCCTATCCACTGGTCTACCGCCGCCTCGTCGCGCCTGACTACTTCAAGGTCATGCAGACCGACCTCATTGCGGGCCGGGAATTCAACGAGTTGGATACCCCCAATGCCCCACGCGTGGTCATCGTCACCGATGTATTTGCCCGGCAGTTCTGGGGCAATGAAAACCCGATTGGCAAGCGTTTCACCTACATTGATGGTGATGCACGCTACGAAACCACAGTGGTCGGAGTGATGCCCGATCTCTACCAGTCCGACCGTGACCGTGACCGCCGCACCGGATTCTTCATGTCCGCCTATCAGGATCCCTGGTTCGACATTGGACTGCACGTGCACCTCTCCGGCAATCCCAATGCCTTCGAATCCAAACTGGTGCAAACGGTCAACGAAATCGACAGCCAGGCGACGGTGTCCAGCATCGCAACGCTCTATGAAACCCAACAGCGCGGCCTGGTGGGCCTGCAGTTCATTTTTGTGATGTTTGTCACCTTCTCCCTCGGCGCCCTGCTGATGGCATCGGCAGGACTCTACGGAGTGGTTTCCTTCTCCGTCAACCAGCGCATCCGAGAGATTGGGATTCGACTGGCCCTTGGAGCCGAACCTCTGCGTGTGGTGCGCAACGTGTTTGGACAGGGCTTTCTCAATGTGCTGATCGGTATCATTATCGGAATCATGATGGCATTTCTGCTGCGCTACCTGTTCATGATGGTGCTCAACCCATTTGTGGAAAGCACCCTCATGTATGTGACGGTTCTGCTCGGCATCCTGATGACTTCGTCCGTTTCCATTCTGATTCCCGCGATTCGCGGTGGAACCACCGATCCTGCTGAGGCACTGCGCATCGACTGAATCCCACCATTCGCTTTCCCGATACAACATCAACACATGGGGGCGGGTCGCAGGTTGCATTGGGTTCCTGCGGCCCGCAAACCTTGCTTCCATTCCATGAAATTTCGATACCTTCCGCTTTTGATCACCGACAATCCAATCCGGGTTTTGGCACTGGGAATCACGCTCATCCCCACACTGTCTGCGCAGGTCAGTCCGGAATCTTCCCTGCCTCAAGTCATTGGTATTGAGCAGGTCGTACAACTCTCACTTGCCAACCAGTTCCAAATCTCCATAGGCCGAATCGAACAGGAGCAGGCGAGCGAAGCAACCCGAGTCGCCGCAGAACCTTTCGAAACCCGCATCCAGGCAGAGGTATTGACTTTTCGTGATGCAAACTCCGATCCAAACAATTTTCCATATTCGGTCGAGGGAAGCCAACAATCCATCGCTCTCAACCGATCCTTCAGCACTGGAACATCGGTAAATCTCTCCTTGAACAGTGATCACTTCGAAGATCTCGATACTCCACGCTCGGGCGAAGCCATGCTCACGCTTCAGCAAAACCTTCTTCGGGGGCGAAGCCGTGCCTACAATCTGGCACCCATTCGCATCGCATCCAAGCAGGCCGAAATTTCAACCGAAGCGCTGCGACAGACTGTTATCGACACCCTCACTGCCGCACAATTCGCCTATTTTGATGCACTGCTCGCAGATGCCAACCTGCGTGTGGCACGGGAGAGTCTCGCGCTCGCAGAACAGCTCCTGCAGGAAAACCACCGTCGCTCCGAAATCGGCTCCATTGCTCCATCAGACATCCTTCAGGCCGAAGCAGAAGTCGCTGCCCGCCTCGACCGTGTCTATCAGGCCGAAGCAACGCTCGTGCGTGCGACCAATGCGCTCAAGCAGTATCTGTCCAATCAGGGCATGCGCACACTTCAGTGGGAGTTTTCCATGCTGCCACCTCCTGAACCCCAGGCGCAGGACATCGTGCTGATGCGCGACTACGAAATCGCTCTGCTGCACCGACCTGACTACCGCCAGACCATCCTCAACCTCGATATCGGTGAAATCGAAGTCCTGCGTCAAAGCCACGCCACTCTGCCCAATCTCGATTTGTTTTTTCAAATGAGCCTTGAGGGATGGGGCGACTCCTTCGAAGATACCTTTGCCGAGGTTCGCCGCGATGCAAACCCCAACTACGCCGTAGGGATCTCCCTGTCCCGATCCCTGAGCAATCGGGCCTCCCAGGCCCGGAAATCCATCGCTCGTTTGGAGCAGAACCGGCGCCAGATGTCCCTGCTCGAGCTCGAACAGGCGATTCTGCTCGATCTTCACACGGCTGCCGCGCAAATCGAATCCAACTGGAAGCGCCTCACCACCGCCAGCCAGGGCCGAAAGCTCGCGGAACAAAGTCTCGACGCCGAGCAAAAGCGTTTTCAAACCGGGATTTCCTCCACCTTCATTCTCATTCGCCTTCAAACCGACCTCGCCAACGCCCAGATCCGCGAACTGATCGCCGCCAACGACTACCGCAAATCCGTCGTGGAATGGGAACGGCAAACTGGCACACTGCTGCAACGCCATCACATTGAACTCTGAGGTCCCCAAAAGCTTCCCTACCCACCCCACAACTGCGGCATAAGATCGCAGCGTATGTTGCCCCTTGTCTGAGGCACTCAGGCGAGTGCTTTCGTCACAGCAATGTTACGATTGTTACAGCCATGTGATAGCTTTGCGTAAGCAGCCATATCGCGTTGACTCACCTCGGCGCTTGCACAACCCACTGTTCGAACCTCAGCCCAGTGCTGAACAAACAAACTACATTGTCGAACAGCCCCATGAATTCACTTCTGCCCAATGCGATTCGTCGCATTCTTTTCTGCACAACTGTGCGCACACTTGCGGTCGCTGCATCGTGCGCACTTTCCACTACCGTCGTCGCACAAAGCAGCGATTCCGACATTCCAGAACGCATCGTCGATCTCGATCCCTGGGTCGTGAACTCACAGGCCAGCATCCAGGCCATTTCTCTGGAACGCTACCGCGAATCCGATGCTCTGATGAATGTGATTTCCTCCGATGAAATCGGTCAGTTTGTCGACCAGAATGTCGCCGAATCCTTGCACCGCCTCCCCGGTATCTCCATCACCCGGGACCAGGGCGAAGGGCGATTCGTATCCATCCGCGGTATCGAATCCGCACTCAACACCACCACGGTTAACGGCATGCGCATCGGCACACCCGAGAATGAAAACCGCAACCTGCCGCTCGATATCATTCCTTCGGGAACCGCACAGCTCTTGGAGGTGATCAAGGTACCCACACCTGACATGCCGGGAGATTCCATCGGTGGGGCCATCAATATCTCGACAAAATCAGCCTTCGACCAGAAGGGACGCGAAATCTCCTACAGCTTGCTGGGCACTTATTCTGAACTGACCGAAGATCTCGGACCCAAGCTCAAACTCGGATATTCCGACGTGTTCAGTGTCGGCAATGGCAGCGACAACCTGGCTGTGTCATTTGGGATCAATTATCAGGACCGCGATTTTGGATCGGACAACATTGAGACCGTCTATGATTTCCTTGAAAATGAAAGCAATGGACAGGATGTGCTCGCACCGATTGAAACCCAGGTGCGTCAGTACCAGGTCAACCGCGAGCGCCTCGGACTCAGCTTGAACCTCAACTATGCGCCGAATGAGGGACATGAATTGTTTCTCAATACCGTCCTGAGCCTGTTCACCGATGCGGAAACCCGCCAGCGCAGCATCTTTGTCTTTGAAGACGGTGACTTGGTGCGTGCCGAAAATGGGCAATTTGAATTCAGTGAGGTGGCCGAAGATGCCTTTCGCCGCCGCATCCGCTTCCGCACCCAGGAGAAAGACATCTTTGCAATCTCCGGAGGCGCGCGCCACCAATTTGACCGCTGGCACTTGGACTACCTTGCAGGGATCTCGAGAGCACGCGAAGAAGTGCCCGACGAAATCGAGGGGCGATTCGAAAAGACAGGTGATGCATTACATGCTCTCGTGAATGTGGGCCATGGCATCCCCACCTATACCATCACCAACGCAGGCTCCGTTGATTCCGCTCACCTGCAAAACGCAAACTACGAACTCGACCGCGTCGTTCGCGAGGGAGTCGACGTCGAAGAGAATACGCAAAATGTCTCCATCAATCTGGAACGTCTCGCAGACCCGGACTCGCTGTTTCCGACTCTCAAGTTCGGTGTGGACGCACGCTACACCCAGAAGGAAGTCGATGTCACCGAATTCGAACTGCGCTCTGTGCCATCCCTCAATCTGGCGGATTTTAGCGCCAAACGTCGTTCCTTCCAGTTCAGTGGACTGGGTGAGGGCATCAGCTCAACTCTGTTCAAGCAATACTTCGCTGACAATCGCAGTGCCTTCAATGAACGTCCCGGTGATGTCGAAGAAAACCTCATCCTCAACACTTCTCAGGATTATGAGGCCGATGAAGATGTGCTCGCAAGTTACCTGATGGGAACCTGGGACTGGAACAACTGGCGCCTGATCGCGGGTGCTCGCTTTGAGCAAACCGACTTTGTTGCCGAGGGCAATGAAATCCTTCTCGACGAAAACGGCGACCTCGCCAGCGTCAATCCCACCCGTGCAAAATCCGACTACAACAGCTTTCTCCCCGGAGTTCACTTGCGCTACGAAGCCAGTGAAAATCTGGTGATCCGCGCTGCATGGTCCAATACCATCGGTCGTCCCAGCTTTGGTGACCTCGCACCCAACTCCCAGATTAATCTCGAAGACTTCGAAGTATCCGTCGGGAACCCGAATCTCGATCCCTATGAAGCATCCAATCTGGACCTGATGCTCGACTACTATCTGGACGGAGCCGGGGTGTTCTCCGTCGGGGTCTTCTACAAACAAATCGACAACTATATCGTGGATTTTACGACGACCAGTGATCCGGAATTTCAGGGTTTTGAGGTGGAGCGTCCGATCAACGGCACCGATGCAAGCGTCGTCGGTTTTGAGTTGAACTGGGAGCAGCAACTTGGTGAATGGTCGAGCGCATTGGAAGGATTTCTCATCGGCACCAATGCCACGTTTCTCGATACGGAGTTTGAAATCAGTGAGCGCGCTGGCGAAACATTCCAACTGCCTCGCGCATCAGAAGAAGTATTCAATCTCTACCTTGCCTATGAACGTGGACGCCTTTCCACCCGCCTGAGCGCAAACTGGCGCAGCCAGTTCCTCGACCAGATCGGAGAGAGTCGCGAGTTCGACATCTATGTTGCCGATCACAATCAGTGGGACCTCACCTTCTCCTACCGCATCCGTCCAGGCATGGAAATCATTGCCGAAATCAGCAACATCACCGACGAACCGCTGGAGCTGTATCAGGGGTTCAAGGGAAACAACCTGCAGCTCGAAAAATACAGCACGACTTTCAATCTCGGAGTGAAGGGCCGTTTCTAGTAACTGCCACTGCATCCGAGTCAGGTGGAATCGCCTGATCCGGTTGCTTCAAGCTGATGCATCAACACACCGGCGTTCGCAATTGCGGACTCCGGTGTGTTGCGTTTCATGGGTCCAACCTGCGTCGACCTCACACCGTTCACGCTCAGGGCAGTGTGCGTTCCAACGCCTCCGGTTGCGCCGCAAACGGCACATGCGACGCCCAATCCACCTCTAATGCAAACGCATGGTCGGGTTGCTCAATGCTGTTGGCATTGGTCACAACCGGCCAGTTATCAGTATGCCAAAAGTTGATCATGTAGGCCGCTGGTCGCTGCGGTATGCGTGCAACAGGTCCCCGGTAATCCCAGAGTACCACTTTCACGCCCGTATCGGGATGCAGAATCCACCAGCAAATGCGATCCGGCTCCCAGTCAAAGCCGTAGGTGTGGAAGCGTTCACTCGCATCAAATCCGGGTATCGCCTGCAACGTCTCCGGTTGGTTTTCGAGTCCACTCAACGCAGTTCCGGGTCCGCCCAAGGTTTCCGCATACTCGGTTGAAAGGATGCTCCCTTGCGCCAGATTCACGATGCGCGATACTTTGCGCGTCGCTCCACTCTGCGGATCGTGATCGGTGTAGGCGGTCAGGTAGAGAATCTCGGGATCCGCCACCAGCCACTCGATGTCAATTTCGCTGTTGTCAGGTAGTCCGTTCTGATTCCAGTCCTTGCGTTGCCCCGTCTGCTGGGTGTCATTCAGATAGGTGAAAAACCCGGCCACGATACCTACGTCGGGTTGAAGTTCGCTCACGTTTGGCAATTTCAGACTGACAGCATAATGACCATACCCAAACAACTGCTGCCCGACGGCCACCGCATTGGGTCCCTGCCACGCACCTGCACGATCTTCCGGGTCCACACTCAGTCGCAACACCCGGGCATCGGGGGCCGTCGAAGCCTGCACACCTGACTTCCAGGTAAATTCAGCTCGGTTTCCTCCCGTTCCGTGTCGGAAGAAGCGAGGGGATTCGGACGTGAAGTCTTCCATGAATCCAGGGTTGAGCGATGGCAACTGTTCAGAGTTCCCATCGAACTCGTCGTTGGCGGCTGCGCTGATGATGGCAACGGCGGTACAGGAGACAAGCAAGGGCAGGTAGGTTTTCATGCTTCCATGCTAGCAGAACGCTCATGGTCAAGATTTGACCGATATGATCCAAAACACCGCTTTTGTGCTCAGATTCAGATACGATCCCTCATGCGAACCCTTACCCGTTTCCCTGAGCATTTCCAGGTCTGCACACCACCATCATTGGCCCTCACAATTTGACGCCTCGCCACCCAGACCCTCCGGAGTTTGATCCGACTGGCTCAGGCAGAGCTTGTCCAGCAGGATGCCATCCTCGCGCACGGCAAGGGTCAGGGTATTGCGACCCTCATGCAGCGAAAAGGACTGCGGCAGTTGATCCCAGGTCCATTGCGCCGATTGCGGTGCGATACCGTTCCACAGAATCCAGTCGCCATGATTCACCCTCACCCAAAAGGAGTCGTCATCCGCAGTCGGACAGATGACGCGTGCCCACAGGGAATAAATTCCTGCGTGTTCCACCTGCAGATTAAACACAAGGTGAGCCGCCTCATCTGATGGAGCCTGTGCGGTGAAACTGTTTCCGTTCGGTACCTCGACATATGCTGACCCCGAGGCGCTGTCGTCATGTTGACTCTGCCAAAGTGTTCCGACCATCCCGCACTCGGGTTCCAGCCAAAGCGTTGCCTCCTGCGGGGTTTCATTCACGAGAAACTCGGAGAACTCTACCGCTCCCCCATTTGCATACAGCCCCACACTGTTGCCAATCCAGGAGTTGAAATTGGGCTGCGCTGCATCCAGTGATCGCGCATCAATGCCGAGCAACAGCGGATTCCAGTCCTCACCATCGCTGCTGACATACGCATCCAGTTGATGTCCAGAGCGCTTGAGCTTCAACCACACCCATTGCTGAGCAACAAAGTCGATTTCGTGCTGCATGCCGAAGTACCGCACACCCACACGTCCCGCCATGGCGTAGAGTTCGAGCGTCAGCGATGCATCCCCGTTGGTGAGCCATATTCCGCCTTCGACACCCACTGCAGTGTCCTGCTGGGAAAGTCTTACCTGCGTGACGATTTCGTAGGTTTTTTCCGATTCACGCTGCAACAGGTGCGCACGATCCGTGCTTGCATCGAGCCGCAAGGTTCCCTGCTGAGGATCCAGCGAATGGCGCTCCGCAGCGGAGGGATGCAGCACATACCAGTCCGGAATCATCCAACCATCGTCAAAGCTATCCGAACGCATCGTTTTTTTCCCAATCCCACCCGCCATGAGACGGGGTCCGGGAGTCCATCCACTCACTGGAGCCGATCCGGTCGGTTTGCCATTTTCGTCCCAGGTCACTTCATGCAGCAGACCCTGTCTGCCCATGGCGTTCCAGTCGTCATTTCCAATGCGTTCGTAACTGTGCGAGAGCGTCCACCATGTGCCATCGGCGAGCTGCACGGGGGCAGTGATGTGATTCGGTCCGCGAAAGCCGGTCGCCGGATCGGTGATCGGTTCAAAAAACTCTCCCAAATGCTGCCAGCTCGCAGGATCGTCGGTGAGGCTTTGCGAGCGCAGCACCCACTGCCCACCCGTTACGTTGCCCGCGACAAAATAATAATACCATCCATCCCGCTTCACCATCACGGGTCCTTCTGCCCAGCTGTAGCGCTCACCCTCATTCACCCAGTCGAGATTGAGCAGTTCCCCAGTCAGATGACCATCCGGTCCAATGCGCTGGATGCGGTTGGCAAACTGTCCGGGTTTGATCAGCAAATAGGGAGTGCCGTCATCATCCACGAAGATCGAATTGTCGTAGCCAGTCGGACCCGTTTGCGCAGTGCCCTGCATCTGCACGGGTTCAGACCAGGGACCTTCCGGAGCATCTGCCTTGCTGAAGTACTGTCCGCCGCCAGCAGTGTTGGAAAAATAGAACCAGAAGGAATCGTAGAAGTGGGTGATCACGCCCGCCCAGGTGCCTTCGGTCGGTGCAGCACCACGAAGCCCCTGCCAGTCTGCCGGGATGACATGCGTCAGCGTGCGCCAGTGCATCAGATCCTTCGAGTGCAGGATCGTGCCAAAGGGTGCACGGTGAAAATTGGAAAACCCCGCATAAAAGTCATCACCGTATTGGAACAGGGTGAGGTCCGGATGATCTCCGGGCAGCACAGGATTCTGAAAAACCGGATGGTTTTGCAAGGCTCCCACCAATGTCGTAATGCTGCCTGCAGGCAGGGTCAGGTGAAGCTGTTGATCCACCACCTCCACCGCTTCAAGCAAAGCTACATTGTGGGATTGCGTGGTTTCAAAGCGCTGCATCTGTTCGAGTTCTGCTCCTTCACATGCCAATACCAGCTCACGTGCCTCCGAGTGCTGGTTGATGAGCACGAGCACTCCTGTGTGCAAATCCCGGTAGGCGCTCACCGACACACCCGCCACAGGCGAGGCGTCGGCCTGCACGCGAAAATAACCGGGGCGAATGAAGCGAGAGAAGTGACTCATCACGTAGCCGCGTTTGCTGATGCTTCCGTCTTCATCCAGCGGTCCATAATACCGGCGAAGGTACCACCAGATGTAGGCGTTAAAATCGCTGAGCATGCAGTCATGCATTTCCTTGCCGGTTGCCAGCACACTCTCCCAGTCCGTCTCAAGGTCAAGGTGCTCGGTCATCCAAACCGCTTTGCCCATGCGCTGCGCCATCGGATAGGCGAAAAGTCCACCACCATAAATGTGTCCGCCAATGATGTCCACCTGGGCTGCCGCTTCCGCATCACGCAGGATGGGATCGGTTTCGTCACGTCGAAATTGAAACGATTCTGATATGACAACCTTCGCCGGAATGTCCGCTCCGTGCGCTTTCAGAAACGCGATCATCTGCTGTGGTGACCAATCACAGGACTCGTAGTCCACGCGATAGTCGGGTTCGTTCTGGATTGAAATCGCATCGAGCGGTGCCCCCTGGGCAGTCATGAAGGTCTGGAAATCAGCCAGATGCTGCGCAAAATCCGCATAATACTCCGGCAGTAATTCTCCGCCCACGATACTGCCATTGCTTTTCATGTGGGGTGGCGGTGACCAGGGCGTAGCCAGCAACAGCGCCCCCATTTCCTTTGCCTGACGCGCTGCAGGTACTTCGTGTATCCAGGTATTCGGATCTGTTGGTACCTTGATGCGCAGAATGGAAAATCCGAGTTGCCCTTCTCCAGTGCCAAACGCGCGCTCCAGTTCCTCAGGACTCAGGTTCTCGATCCAGCTGGGCATATTCACCGCGCCAAAGCCATGAATCTCCTGCCGCTGGCTGTCGAATTGCACGGTTGCGGTTTGCGCCGGTAGAATACTTGTGCCAAGCAGTAAACTCAGGGCGACACGCAGTAGGGTAAAAAATCTCATGACAACAGGGTTGCAGTATAAAAGGGAGAGTCGACCACAGGGGATCTTGCTACACTGAAGAGCCAAATGCGAATCCAATCCGAATCACTTTTACCAAAGGCATAGAGCGACTCCGAAAAATGTCAGAGTTCCATGCGACCATGCCTTCACCCTTCACGAACTCCAGGCGGCATCCGTTTCAGTCGAGCCTCACTAGGCTGGCAATGTATCTGTCAACCCAGGGAGTGTTGCAGCTGGAACGCAACGAATCCACTTTCCTCACTGCACGCGCACGTAAATCCATTGGTAACCACGACCCCGCCAGTCCTTAACCGAAACAACAAAGGTGTATTCACCCGCTTGCTCGGCAATACCCTGGATACGCGCAGTCGGAACTCCGTTGTGCTCTGTTTCGACCAGTTCGAGTCCCGGCGGCAGGCTTCCTCCGACGATGCGGAAGCTGGTGGGCTCCTTGATATAATCCCAGTGAAAGAGAAGATCCACCTGTTTGCCAACGGAGGTGTCCACATGAAACAGCTCCGTTACAGCAGCGTCACCATACCCCGACTCCTGGATCACCGTCATGGGCACGTACTCATCGGCTACCCAGATCCCGGAAATCATGGGTGTCACTGTGGGCACCATCACCACGATGGTTACCTCGCTTCGCACTTCGTCGTCTCCCGACATCTGAGAGATCACGAAATGATAGGTCCCGGTCGAAGCCAGCCGACCGGTCAATCGGGTTCCAACAATCTCCAGGCCTGAGGGAAGGCTGCCGCTGAGCAGGGTCGTGCTCACGGAGTTACCCAGCACTCCATTCGGGTCGAGTTCCTGATCCAGAAGGTGAAGCGTAGTGGCCGTAAACTCGTAACGGTTTTCTTCCAGCACAGGTTCGGGTGTCGGCGTGGGCTCAGGTTCGGGTGTCGGCGAGGGCGGCGGTTGCACAGCTGTTCCCTGCAGATCAGAGTTCAGGATCGCAGCAACGGGGTCGGTCACAGGCCAGGCAAGTGTTCCATTTGCATCCGACGTATTGACCGGAGCAAATTGCACCTGCAACGTGCGGGTTTGCCCGATGGGTATGGTTTGTCCCGAGGCATTGTCACTCACAATACTGTAACCCGATCCGGATATGTTCACGGTTCCCAAGGTCACATCTGAAGAGCTGTTGTTGCTAAAGCTCACGGTGCGTGTGGCACTGCTGCCAATTTCCACACTGCCAAAGTTTGCTGGATCGGGAGTAATGGATACGTCAAGGTCCAACACCGTCAAATTCATGGATGACGCACCCTCCACCGTGACCGAACCGTCCAACGTCTCTGCTTCCAACGTGATTTTTTCCACGTCTCCAGGAGTCGCACCCGCTGGAACCACGATTTCCACGGGCACCGTCATTACCTCCAGGCTGTTCGCTTGGATGCTAGCCCCGTCGGGCAGCGATACGGTCCAACCCAAGGGGACACTGCTCACTGTGAGGTCAATGTCCTGTGTTGCGGAGTTCAGATTGTGCACCTTGAAGTTGTGCGTGAGAGAGGTCCCCGCCTTGACGAAAGCATTCGCAGGTGCAATGACCTGCAAGAAGGTAGGTTCGCTCCAGAATTCATACGCAGTGATCGACCAGGTCTGGCCCGGTGCCAAGGTTTCCCGGTCCCATTCCAAATAGTAGCCTGCGTCAACATAGTTTGCATTGGCTGTATCGTTCAGTCGTCCGTTTGTCCGGGCTTGAGTTTGTCCAAGTGAAAAACTTCCGCCGAAATAGTGATCGGCAGGTGTCGCAGGACTGCCGTAGAAACCCATGATGCCCTGATTCGTGAAATCATTATTGTGAATGTAAATCATGCGATTCTCTGCATCCCACCAGCTACGTGCACTGTCATCACCTCCAAAAAAGGAATCACCCCCGTGTATGAAGCGAAGATCAGTCCAGGTGGTGCTCCCGTTGTTCTCAATCACGAACGTTTTTCCAATTTGTCGATCACCGTTCACATACGTAATGATCTGGGTGAAGGAGACTCCCGTCACGTCGACGCTGGCGGTGGTGGTGATCCTCCACGGATCAGCGGAAGTGCCAGTGCCCGTGAGGGTGTTGGAAACCGCATTGAATCCACCTCCGAGATAATCGGAGGCGTGAGAATCAGAGGTATCCGTCCCATTGAGCCAGAGTATGTTGCCCCAGGCAAATTGAGCGAAATACTGATCCTGGCGTCCGTCGGGTTGCTGCACCCAGACAGCCGGGGATGTATCGTCCTTCACGGCGATCTCAAGCGGGTCAGGAGCATTGAGATTGATGGTTTGTGTCGCGGAGTGTGCGAACGCGTAGGCAAACAACGCCACTCCTGCCAAAAGCAGTGTTTTCATAAATGACAAAAAAAATCCCGACGATGCGGGAGGAGATGGGGAATCTGATGGTGTATTGCAAACAGGAAACTTCTGAATCCTCCAGAGTCAACCCTGAAACGGAATTCTCAGCGACTCCCCTACCTCCCCGTTGCCAATATCAACAGCCGTCAACTAGTTGGAACGGGCGTTCCATCGAATCACGGAGAGCGCATGCGCAGGAGCTTCGTAAGCGAAGTTCTGGCTGATGGCGATGGGACTTTCGCGCGGAAACACAACGGGGACTTCAGCATCATCATTAACCGCATCGAGTGACGGACCCGTCAGCACGACGCAATGCCCGGTCACTGGAACCCGCATCTCTAACCCGCTCAGGGAAATGCTAAGCGCGCGTGGCTGATCGTCACCATTCACAATCTTGAGAATCCAATCCCCGCTCCGGCTGTCTTGCACCGCCGACACCGCCAGTCGGCCATCGACCTTTTCATGATGGAGGTTGCAGGCGAGCAACTGGTCTCCTGCATGGTTTCCGAACAGTTTTTGCACGAAATAGTTGGGCGTGGAGACAATGTCGGTCTGAGTGAAATAGACCAGATCCGGAGTCCACTGCGTGTGACCACGGCGCGCGAGCAGGGGCGCATAGGACGCAAACTTTACCACATCGCCGTTGCGTTCAAATCCGATCAGACCCGCAGCCTCAGCCAGTGCCGAGCGCAGGGTATTGCGGCGGTCCGGTTCGTGCGCGGCATATTCCCCCACATACACCTTCGCCTTACTGCGGTCGTAGGCATCGTAGCGGTGCAGGTTATCCCAAAACCACTGGGGTGGCACATAGTAGTGTTCATCCACCATTGCCAGATCAAGTTCGTTCGCAAAGCGCCAGCCATTGTCATAGTCCTCCCCGCTTGCAAAGGGTCCGACCGTGCCGACCACCACAATCTCAGGATGACGCTCCTTCAACACCTCATGGATCATGCGGAAGCGTTCTTCAAACGCCGGTGTGATCGCATCTTCATTGCCCACACCCAGGTATTTCAGTCCCCAAGGTTCTGTCCGACCCGCTGCGGCACGCACGGCACCCCACTCCGAATCCGCAGGTCCATTCGCCCACTCGATCAGGTCCAGAATATCCTGAATGTAGGCGGGCATGGCCTCCATGGGCAGTCCTTCCTGCCCACGGTGGGGAGAATCGCCCCCATGCTGACAGCAAACCCCCGCCGCAACGACAGGCAAAGGAATGGCATCCAGGTCTTCACAGAATTGAAAATACTCGTGATACCCCAGCCCATTTGTCTGATGGTAGCCCCACAGGTTGCGCTGTGACTGACGCTGCTCGATGGGTCCCACCGTCTTTTTCCAGTCATAAAATGTATGGATGCTCTGCCCGTGCACCAGGCACCCTCCCGGGAAGCGAACAAACCGGGGTTGCATCGCGGCGAGGTGCTCTGCGAGATCACGCCGCAGCCCGTTTTCATGCCCCCGAAACGTATCGCGCGGGAACAGGGAAACCATATCCACGGCAAGCCCGCCCGCTGCATGCACACTGAGCACCAATTGCGCCTGCTCGTCACTTGCACTTGGGATCAGTTCTGTCGAATACTGCGTCCATTTCCGACCGTGCACTTCAAAGTGCTGGCTCGCCAGCACTTCGCCGGAATGACTGCGCAGTTCAAGCGAAACAAGTGTCGCCTGGTCGCCGGGATCACTGTCCGGACCCCACTGCCGATTTTGGAAGAGCTGATAACTCCAGAAGGATGCGCGGTAAGCCTTCCCGGCCTGCACCGCAACACCACCAAAGCCCGAGTTTGCCAGCCCTACCCCTTGCTCTCCGGGATCAGTCACCACCATGATGGCATAATGCGGATTGTTGACATGCAGTGGACGCACTTCTCCAACACGCAAATGACCTTCTCCGCCACCGGATTTCACCAGTTCCCAAAAGGAAAGCGGACCCCACTCCGTGCGTTCGGTCGCACTGTATTCAAAGGAACGATTCTGGATCAACTCCGCATATAGTCCCCCATCTGCAGCATAGTTGAGGTCCTCAAAAAATGCACCGACCAAATCCGAGCTAATCGCACGGGTTGGCGCAGTTGCATCAATCTCAATCCGAACTGGGGGTTGAGATGCGCAAACACCCGAAGAAACCATTCCGGCGACCAACAAATTGAGAAAGAAAGAGAAACGGATGCGTGATTTCATGGGCTTTCGTAGAACGTTAAGGGTCATACCGTCTGACAGGGCTTTCGTTTGGCGGAAGCCGCCCTGAATGGGTTCAGAAAAATCGTTGTTTGAATCTCGAAAAAGTTGAGGGAGCTTCCAGCTCCCTCCTGTGTTAAATTGGACTACCAGGCATTGCAATCCGCATCATTGGTTCGCAGTCATTACGACTCCACCGTTGGGTTGGAGCTTTACGTTCACCCTTCCATGCTCCGCGATTTTAATGCTGCGCTGAGAAACTTTACCCGACTCTTCATCCTCCAGCAAGGTGATGCTTGCACCTACCAGCCAGGGCAAATCCAGTGACAACTCCCTCGCTTCCGTTCCGGCATGTGTCGCAGCGATGTACCAAGTATTTCCCGAGCGTCGGGCCAACACCACAAATTCACCCGGATGTCCCGCCACATAGCGGGTTTCATCCCATGCAGTGGGCACGGCTTTGAGGAATTCCAGCACGGGCGCGGGCTGGTCCTGCAAATTGTCCGGCGTCAGGCCAAAGTGCTGCATGGGGGAATGGTAGAGCACGGCAGTCGCAAGCTGAAAGGCATCGGTCGTGCGGCGAAGATTGCCCTGATCGGGATGACGACCAAAGCGTTTATTCAAAAAGACAGGTCCATAGTCCATCGCCGCCACCGGATTGCGAATGAAGGGAATCAGGGTGGACAGCCGGGCCTCATTGTCGGCAAAGCCCTGGGAGAACACGAGGTTTTCCGAGGCGGTGACGGCCTCACTGGTCATGAAATTCGGATACATGCGTTCCCATCCGCGCGGCAGGGTGGCGCCGTGAAAGTTGAGGTGCAGTCCATACGTGTTCGCATCGGTGAGGATATCTTCATAGAGCTTCATCGTCACCTGCTTATCACCCCCAAAAAAGTCCACTTTCAGTCCTTTCACGCCAATGGACTGCAGCCACTGCATTTCACGATGCCGTGCTGGCGCAGTGTGCATGCAGTCGCGCGGGGTTTGCGGTGCATCATTCCAGTAACCATTGGAATTGTACCACAGCAGCACATCCACACCCTTTTCATTTGCATATGCCACCAACTCGGGCATGCGCTCGCGTCCAATATTCTGATCCCAGAAGGCATCAACGAGGATGTATTCATAGCCCATCTCGGCGGCGAGATCGATGTAAGCGATCTGGTCATCCCAGTTCATGCTCGCATCCTGCCACAGAATCCAGCTCCACGTGGACCGACCCGGCTGATAATCCATCGATGCCTCATACAGGGGTTCAACCACATCGGTTGCAACCGTTGACTCCACAATCGGCGCCAGGGTATGCCCGATGCTAAGGGTGCGCCATGCGCTTTGGTAGGGAAGACTGCCCGCAATCGTAGCTTCCCCCAGTCCCGCATTTTCTTCGGGTTCGGGAAACGCAATCTGGTAGCCCAGCTCCGGATCATAGTCGCTCAATCGCGCCCCAGCATGGGAGCCGCTCACACCGGTCTCGGACAACAGCACCCAGTCACCTGCTTCGGTTTGAAACAATGCGGGAAAAGTGAAGCCCAGTCCGTGCGGAGAAGCGTGGTTCGTCGGCACGCCAACGGCATAGCCTTCCTCATAGCTCGGCTTGGTCTTCATGTATCCGCCGCCCCAGGGTACCTGGTGCGAAAGATAGGCATGCGTGCCGGTGGGAAAGCGAAACCGCGTCAACTCTTCCGTGAGAGTGAGGCGTTGCGCCGTTTCAGAGTGGATTTCATAACAAAACGCAACGTCTTGATCACTGATGCGCACGATGAGAGTCAACAGGTGCCCATCGGCACTTTCCCAGTTGCCACTCCACTCATTGGCAAGCGAATGCACAGTGGAGGTTTTGCCGCCCGGCAGTTCATATTCCTGTTCCACCCGTCTTGTGGCAGTGGACTGCAATTTCAGCCCCGTCGAAAAGTTTCCAAGATCGCTCAGGAAACCGAGTGCTGAGGGTTCGATTACCGTGCGGCCCTGATAGCGTACGGCATAGCTCAAGTCACCGCCTTGTGTGCTGCAATAAAATGCAATTCCTCCATCGGGACTCTGAACAACCGGAGTGTGACGCCAGTTGTCGGCAGCAAGCGAATGAACCAGAAAGGTGAAAAACAGGAGTCTTGAAAACATCATGGTCAGTTTGGATGTTGGGACGGAAATTCAAAGCATATGCTAGCAGGGAAAGCGTTGGGTGCGAGGCGAATCGCACCCGAATCCATACCTGAGCATACGCCCTTCAAAAAAGAGGGCTTCCCCCTGACCCAATCGAGGGGAAGCCCTTAAAAGACCGATCTTCGCTGAAGCGAATACCCTAAAACGGCTAGCATGAAACCCTACTAAACCCGTTCAGCTTCAGTGAATTCAATCGGCCAAAGTTTAAAACTCATTCTCGCTTCCAACGGATCGAACCGAAAGAAGCGAAATGGAAAGGAATTGCAGCGAGAGCCGCACCCACCAGGGCAGGCTCCCGCGCAATGACATACCTAGAATCGGAAGGTATTGGTTAGGAAGATGTACTGTGGAGGTCGGATGCGATAGGACGCAGGGGTCCCGTCAGGCTGTACCGTTACCGGAATCAGCTCATCACCCACTCCCACATTCTGAATGTTCAGCTGGGCGTGCCATTCGATCTTGTCATTCCAGATCTTGCGGCGATAACCCACCCAGAGGTCCACATCGACCTGCTTGTCATCCCGATAGGGTGCATTGAGATCAAACCCGATGTAGTTCGAATACTGAATTGGCTTGTAGGCCAAGGTCGCAGCGGATTGATAGCGCACTGCAGCACCCACGTTCAGCCCAATGAACTTGCCATCGTTGAAGGAGTAGTTGGTCACCATGTTCACGCGCCACAGGCGGTTTTCCGGAACCACTGTTCCCTGCTGGGCAAGACGGGCCTTCAGGTCTCCGTCAGCATATCCCGACCAGTTCTCACGGGCATCAGCTCCGCCTCCTGGTCCCCAAATACGCAGGTCACCCATTGCGGTTTCCCGCATCCGACGGTCGAAGTCGAGCAGGTAATCAACCATGGTCATTTCACCTCCAGGAGCAGGGCTTTGACCAATGTTGTCGCGAGTGGATTCGATGCGGGCACCGTTCAAGGACAAGCGCCAGTTGTCGGTGATCTGAGCATTCAACTCGAATTCGTAGCCCTCGGCCACCAAATCTTCCGTAAAGCGGAAGTTCGGATTGTCGAGGCCCGTTTCATACTCCTCACGCTGCTCGAAGTCAAATCCCCAGGCATGCGCCATGAGTTCTGGAAGCGGATCCATTTCGGCAAGCCACTGATCCCAGGCCTGAATGGCTGCAAGTTCCATTGCCTCTGCCTGTTCCCAAGTTTGACCTGCGACCGGGAAATAGTCGAACTGATCCTTCGGGAAGCCCGGTTCACCCGGTTCAGGACGCGGCAGGTCACTGATGATACCATTGCCATATCGGGTGCTGTTCGGATTTCCACGGGTTTCGTAGTTGTACTTAATCTGGTGGTAGGCTTCCGCCATGATGCCAATGTTGTTCCCGTAGTTCCAGAATTCGAGTCCGGAAGATGGGTTGTTGGCAATTGCAGACTCAAACTTGTTCACCTTCAGGGAGTAGCGTCCATCCTTGGTCGCAATGATGATCCCCATGTCTTCCGTTTCACCCGAAGGCAGGGCATGATCCTGTTTCCAGTAGTCCGTGAAGATTTGTCCGGTCTGGAAGTTCTTCGACTCATTGTAGGACAGGCTGATGCTCACAGGTGAACGATCCATGATACGGCTCACAAACGGCAGACGATCCAAGTGAACGACCGTGCCCCAGCTTTCCGAATCTTCTTCAATCGGACCCGTGATCTGGTCAAGGAATTCGTTCGATGCAGGATCATAGTCCGTGCCCGTGCGACGCCATTGTGTCAGGGTCTGACCCACCTTGTCATGACGAACACCTGCTGTTGCGATGATGGAATCATCCCAGAACTTGCCCTGCCAGACGAAGGCGTAAGCATCATTGTAACGCTTGTCCCAGTCCTTGCCAGTCGTGAGCAGCTCCTTGGAAGCTTCATTACTGTCGGTCAGCAAACGAACCTCACGGTTGCCCCAGCCGACGTAGTTGGAGTGGTTTTCAGCCTGAACGGACTCAAAGCCAAGCGTATTGCCTTCCAGACCCACCGATCCACGGTTGTACCACAGCGCGCCAGGATCCACATTGGGAGCATTCCAGGTGGAATCGAAGTAGCGCAAGTTGGCAGTCGAACCAATGACCGGGCTTGCCGTCGGCGGACGGATTCCCAGGTCCTGACCCAGCGATTTTCCGCGCATGTCGGGACTGAGATAGATGGCCTTCCAAGGAACAAAATCCGCCCAGAATCTCGGGTTGGCAGACTTGACTCCTGCGAACTGAGGATGATTGAAATAATCATCCACAAAGGTGCTTTTGACCCAGCTGCGCGAGTAGCGAAGAGAATCATCCTGTGAGGAAAGTCCGGTCACCGTTTGATTTCCCAGCAGGCGCCAGAACCAGTTGTCACCATGACGATTGAAGTCGTGCGTCACAAAGGCAGTGGCGCGGAATGACTCACGCTCGTGGCGAGCATCGCCTTCGTTGTTACTGGCAAACACAAACGCACGTCCCACATTGGGGTTGACCGTACCGTCACTGTACCAACCCGCAGAGGCGTGATTGTTCCCGTCTGCCCAACGCTCATTGTAGTCGACAAACAGAGCACCATTTCCACCCACGAGAGGAGAGTAGTTACCGCTCTTGTATTCTTCGTCGTGGTAGATGATGTCGATACCCACCGTATCATTGAAGAAGGTTTGGCTGAACTGCAGATCGAGTGAATCGAAGTCATGCCACTCCCGCTTGATATCGCCGTCGATCAGACGGTTGTAGAAATCAAACACCTTCGGGTCCGTGATAGAGTTGTTCACCGTCAGGCTCGCAAACGGAATGCCCACATCCAACGCCCAGTCGCGGTAACCGCGGATTCCATGGGGTTGGGACGGTGCCAATCCGCCAATACCGCCATCACGTTCACCCTCCGCATTGATACCAAGGTATCCAATGGGATTCAGCGCCATGGCGTAGGTATACTGCGAAGAGTCTCCATCATAGAAGAAGATGGATCCACCATAGTAGTTGTTCCCGAAGTTGGTGTTCACCCATGGCTCGTAGTTGGGATTTGTATTCCCATCATTGTCAGCCTGGGTTGCCATACCGTAACCAGGGATCTGCCAGTTGTTGTTGTTCATGTAGGCAGGATTGCTGGTGAACTGACCCAACTCCGTGAACCATGGAGTGAGGCGGTCCTCAGGAGGCATGTTGCGCGGGCGATTGCTTTCGGAATCTCCCATTTCGTAACTAGCCTTGATCGTGGTACGTCCGTCCAGGTTCTCAAACCATTTTGGCTGATAGCGGAGCGCGATATACTGACGGTCAAAGTCTTCGAAGGCAGGTTCCTGCTTGAACTTGCCTCTATTGAACACGGTTGCAACTCTCACCGCCAGCTCACCGTCAATCAGGACCTGATTGAAATCGGCAGACCCACGGAAGCTTCCGTATTCGTCTAAGCGGATGCTCACTTCGCGAATATCATTCAACAGAAGAGCCTGCTTCGTGCGGGTGTTGATCACACCGGCAGGACTACCCTGTCCAAACAGAATCGCATTTGGGCCACGCTGAATATCCACGGCCTCAATGTTGTATCCATCCCAAGGAATGCTCGACAAGTTGAGGTCACGGGTATTATCCGCCGAAACCAGTCCGCGAATGCGGTTCGTCGAACCCGGATTCAGATAGGAGGCATCCTTATTGGGGCTTGCTCCTCCGCCCGATCCGGAATAGTTCCCGAATACACCGCCAACTTCTGTGCCGAGCGTGTATTTCAGCAGGGTTTGATTGTCTGTCGCTCCCACATCATCCAGAAATTGCATGTTGTAGATGGAGAGAGACGTGCCCAGATCGCGAATATCGGTATTCAACCGGTTCCCGGCGAGCGTCGTCGTGGTGAAGTAACCTTCATCGTCAGTGGTGGTCACCTCAAATGGCGACATGGTGTAGACTTCGTCTTCAGACTCGTCCAGGACTTGCTGCGCAAAACCTGAGACAGGAGCCAATACAGACAGAGCCAACCAGAATCCCGTCCATTTTCGTAAGAATCTAGTTTTTGTTAGTATCATTTTTGGGTGTAGTTCGGATTAAAACCTCTGCAACAATGGTTTCAGGCAAATACAAGAAACCCATCCTCAATAAATCCTGAGAATCTAACAGAATAATATTGCATTTTGGGGTACTGCTTAAACCTGCAAGAGATTCAATATTACAGTAAGCATTGATAGCCCAAAGCCAAACTCCGTCAAGGTGGTTTTCGAATACTCAAGGCTCTACTATATCATTCTATATAGATCAATATAACTCACGTCACACCGACACAAAAAAATCACCTGCGATTCCACATTTAACTCTAAATCAACCACTTATAAGAATCACTGATCCACAACAAACCAACCATATATCCATATAAATAGAAACCATATATCTTTTAATATAAATCACGTATATCAGACCCCTGATCATCCGCAGCATTTCAGGTTTCGGAACAGTCAAGTGAACCTAAAACCGACAGGATTTCGGCGTTCTATTTCTTTTGATATAGAACAGGGATACATCAAATTACACACTCGATGTTTCTTCACTCAAATCTTGCAAGTCCATCGTAATTCCTGAACACCGGAAAAATCCCGACAGCCCAGAACACATACCTGCAAGCCAGAACCGTGGATGCACCACTTCCGAATTGTCCGTCTACCCCGCTTCCGTTCAGCTCTGGAATCGCAGGTTCAACCCACAACATGCATGGCTCCTATTGGGAACGCCTCAGAACCGGTGCGTGAGAATACAGCACAATCCTTTACAAAAAAGTACACACCTGCGTTGCTGAATCGAGCGAATCGCAGGTGTGCAGATGGGGTCGGGAGCCAATCAGTGTGCTCCTGAAAACAACACTGTCAGCAAATAGGGAAAGTGCTCGGGCGCATATCCAACCGCATCCGGCAACTGTGCCAAAACCTTCTCTTTGTGCTCTGCGTAGGTCGCATCTTCTGTCAATCGGGCCAGCGTATCCAGATTCCGGATTTGAAGCGCAACCGCAGAAAGGTCAGCTTCCTCCCAGATGGCATAAAGTTGCAGCGGAAAGACTTCGGCATCGCTGCTTGTCACAAAACTCAACCCTCCATCCTTCGTATAGTACTGCTCGAAAATGCCTTGCAGTGCGACCGCACGATCCAAAAAGGCTGACTCGCCTGACACCTCTGCAAGATCGAGAAACGCGCGGATCACTGCCGCATACTCTACTGAAGCAAGATCTGCAGCACGTTGAGCGGAGTCGCGCTGCACAATGGGCAGCAGGCGATGGCTCTCAGCGTCAACACATTGCTGCCACAGACGATCCGCATGCGCCAAGGCCTGCTTGAGATAAGCATCACCCAGCACGGAAGAAGCGCTGACAAGAGCCGAAACGATGCGCGCATTGGTCGTCAGTCCGGGTGCTCCTTCACGCAGCACCTGCGTCGTTTCGGAGCGCGCGTCCCGAAGCACATCCAACGTGTGCACCAACGCTTCAGGCAAATCTCCAGTCAGTGGATTTTTCAGACGAAGCAGATTCATATTTTGAAAAATCCCTTCGGGATCTTGTTCACCCGGTACATTCCCAGACGGCTCCACTTGTACCCATTGCGACAGAAGTTCGAATGCCTCTGCCCCCAGTAAGCTCTGCAGCTCATCGTAGGACCAAAGGTGCGCCTTGCCCTGCATGGCTTGCTCCAGTTCTGCTTGTTCAGCCTCTGCAATCACAACACTGTCCACAAACCAACCATCCTCTCGTTGAAAGTCATGAAGCAGGCAACGCACTACGCGTTCAAGCAATCGCACTCGCGATGGTTCATGCTCAACCAGAAATTCGATAGCCTTGCACTGATCCGAGGCCGTTTTGAGAAACTGGGGCACCGTCCAGAGATCATCCGTCGATGAGCTGAAAAAACCACCTCTCACCACATCATGAATACTGCTGGCGAGCACTGCATTCTGTGTTGCCACCGCCATTGTTGTGGCGGCTTCGGCCTGTTCGCGGGCCTGGACAGCCGGAGAGCGGAGCAAGCCAACCTTCACAAAATCCGGGGTCTTGGGTCCAACAATGAATCCCCCAAAGTCGGCGTCATGCACATCTCGCAAGTTGTGAATCAATGCGTCCAGAATGGATGCATCCAGGGTTCCGGATGACACAGAGGCACTTCCCAATGTGGCATTGTGGGTTTTCAACTTCTGCTCCGCTGCCAGGATCACCTGCTCCCGGTCTTGATTCCAACTGTCGTGAACCGTTCGCAGCAAATTGGGGAAACCCTGCCCACCCCACGTATCGGATGGGGGAAAGTACCCACCTCCATCGATCCAGTGAAGATCGGGGGTGGTGAACACCGTGAGCGGAAACCCTGTCACCTGCACCGTCCCTTGCAAAATTGCCTGAAAATAACCCGCCAGAGCAGAGTGCTCATTGCGGTCCACCACGACCACCGTAAAGCCTGACTCCAGGATTTCGGCGACTTCTGGATTTTGAAAAGACTCAGTAACCATCGACCGGGACAAGTTGTTGAATTCGTGGGAAATCGAGAAAAATACCGGTTTTTGAGCCTCCAGCACCTCGGCCTGGGTTTCGGGTCCCCACGAATGCCAGGTCACAGCATCGTCAGTTCCAAACAGTGAACCATAACCTTCGCTCGCCTGCACCGGTGCGGCAAGCATGGTGCCCACAAGGATACAATTCAAAAACCCGAGGTTGCCACCGAAGGGCATTTTCATGAATGGGAGATTTTTCATATGCATTCTTTGATGATGTTTTTGTCTACCGTGTGATGGTGAGGATAGAAAGGGGCTGGTCCAAGGTGACCTCAGTGATGGTTCGATCAGCCCAACGCAACTCCAAATGAGTTGGGGGAGACTCTAAACGATAGCCTACAAACAACAGTGGCTGCGACTGGGTAAGGTAACCTTCTCCTGCAAAGAGTTCAGAAACGCGCATACTACTGTCAGAAAAGCGAACCGTCAAACGCGCGCCAACTTTCAGATGCTGAGGTGCATCAAGCTTCACCGCAAAGGAGTTTCCTCCGACGGTCGAATTCTGGTACACCAGAACCCGCTCATTCACACGCCCTATCACCAGATCCGGCCAACCCGTCCCATTGAGGTCCGCAACCGAAATGCTGCGCACTTCTTCTGGAATAAGGATACCGCTTTGCTTCCAGTCCAACTGCTCGAAGGTACCATCTCCATTCCCGCGCAGGAAGCAGCTGTGTCCACCATCAAACCTGCCCGTCTCCACCTGAGGTCCACGGAAGTTGTGTCCGACCACCAGATCGACAAAGCCATCTCCATCAAAGTCCTGAGCCACGAGTCCGAATCCCGGTGCGATCTGGGATACCCAGGGCAATGGCTTGAAGCGAAAACTTCCATCGCCTCGGTTCACAAAGACTCCGTGATCAATGGTTTTCACGTAGCGACGTTCCGCCACATCAAGGTCGTAGATCTCTTCGAGCAGTGCCCTGCCCCACGCTTTGTAAGTGGGAAACTCCCGTTTCAATGAAGGCATGGCGCGCGAACTACAGCTGCGCCCCCGAACAGGATAAAGGCAATCTCCTTCGTATTTCGCCTCCACAATTTCTTTGGTTCCGCGTCCTTCAAAATCTCCGAAATACAGGTCAACCGGTTTGTCCTGACCGGGATGATACTTCGTATTTTGTCCAAAGTTGGTGGCGATGTAGTCCATGTGACCGTCGTTGTTGACATCAGCAGCGACAAGTCCATTCCACCACCCATGCGAATCGATATCCACCAGACCTTCCTGTGAAACCTGCTCCAGCACGCCCTCCACATTGCGAAACACGCGGAGGGGCTGCCATTCGCCGACAAGCACAAGATCGAGCCAACCATCTCCATCGGTATCAGACCACAGCGCACCTGTCACCATGCCGATTTTCTCCAATCCCGGTGCCATCTTCGCCGTCACATCCACCCATCGACCATCCACCTGCTTGAGCAGCATTGAGCGGGGTATTTCTGGATAGACGCCCGGGACAACCCGACCTCCGACAAAAAGCTCCATCTGACCATCCTGATCATAGTCGGCAGCAATTACCACCGAAGTGCTACTTGCGACCGCAGGCAGCGTGTCTGCACTCACTTCACGAAAACGCCCCGTTCCATCATTGAGGTAAAGGGAATCGACGAGTATTACATCTTCTGCTTCACACTCCACTCCACCACTCGTCACATACAGATCCATCGCTCCATCGCTATTTGCATCAACCCACACTGCACTCATTTCCTCCGTCTCCACCTTCAGGTTCCACGGTTGCGTCTGCGAATCCAGGCGGAATGTTCCATTCCCCTGATTGAGATACAACTGTCCCACCTGTCCCTTCGCTCCCGCAAAATAGAGATCATGCAATCCATCTCCATTGGCATCACCCCAGGCCATTCCTCCGCCAAGCGTGTTCATGCGATTGGGGAGCAATGACTGCCTGATCATGTCGTTGAAGAGGGCTTCCCGGTTTTCAAACGACAGACCGCTTTCCTCCGACACTTCCGTAAACCGAGCTTGCAACTGGAGTGATGGTGAACTCGCTTCGCACCGCTCTGGCGTATGTTGCTCCCGAATATGGTAAGCCTGATTGGCTGGCAGATCGGTAAAGTGCTGCACGGAACCACTGGGCCAGCGTATGGTCAGTTTTTCCACCCTTTCATCGTTGCCCAGTCCAAAGTGCACCCGAGTTCCCGAACTCGAAAGCGCACCGCGAACCACGGCCACCTCACGGGACTGCAGTCCGGTCGAGGTCTGCGCAAATACCTGCGCTCCCACACCACACCGATTACTGCTCACCCCTTCCAAGTCGATCGTGATGCGATTCGAAGTACTGTTGTTGCGGTAGAGCGATACCGTTCCATCGTAGTTGGCATAGACGATGTCAACGTCACCGTCATTATCGAGGTCACAGAGGACCGACCCAAAACTGGTGCCAAAGTCCTTCAAACCCCAATCACCCGTCACCTTTTTGAATTTCCATTCACCCGTATTGCGAAAGGCAAGATTGTCTTCCTTGAGTTGAGGGCTGTTCCGGACCATGGCAATGATCTCTCGAGCAGAACTTGCACGCTTGATGCGATTCAGGATATCCGAATCATTAAAACTGCGAACCATGCCATTGGTCACAAACAAATCCTGCCATCCGTCATTATCAAGATCTTCAAATCTCGGAGACCAGGTCCAGTCCGTACTGGAAACTCCCAGCAAGCGGGCACCTTCCATGAAATGAGGTGAGTCGGTGTTGATATAAAAGGCATTTACCATGTATTGCGGGGTGACCAGCGTATCCATGTAGTCCACAAGTCCTCCCATGTCGCCCATTGCTACCTTGGACTTGTAGTGCGTGGTGTTGGCCATATCTGCGGCAAAAAAGTCGAAGTGTCCATCGTTGTTGAAGTCACAAAAATCCGCCCCCATGGAATACCAGGGAGTGTGGGGAATGGCGCTCTCGCTCACTTCTGTAAAGGTGCCATCTCCATTATTGAGATAAAAGCGGTCAGGCAATTCGAAGTCGTTGGAAACATAGAGGTCCGGCCAGCCATCTCCGTTGGCATCCCACCAGGTTGCGGTATGGGTGTTAGCAGCCTCAAGAAGGATGCCGCTCTGCTCCGTGACATCCATGAAGTGTCCCGTCCCATCGTTGCGAAACAACCGGTTGGGTTCACCCTTGGGTGAGCGCGCAGCATCTGCCAAATTGGCGACCAGAAACAGATCCAAATGCCCATCGCGGTCATAGTCTGCAAAAGCACCCACAACTGAACCGCTGACGATGCCGAGTCCTGCATCCTCTGATCGCTCTTCAAAACGTCCACCGCCTAGATTCATGTAGAGCCGGTTCGGCGCGTTGACATAACATACATACAAGTCCGGCCGCCCATCGTTGTTCACATCCGCAAACGATACTCCCGTGCACCAGGCATCCAGATGTCCAGCAACTCCTGCGGTGTCAGTGATTTCTTCAAACACGAGCGGTCCCGTTTGCCGATAGAGCGCGTTGGGGCCAAACTTGTTGACCACATAGAGATCCAACCACCCATCACCATCGACATCAGCCACAGCGAGTCCGGTGCCAATCGCACCGCCCTGAAACTCCTGGTATCGCTCTCCCCACATGTTGGGATCAGCATACGAGTTGATAAGGGCAAGCCCGGATACTTCCGGGGAGATTGCTGTAAACAATGTCGCGTCACCGCTGGTCATCCATTCCAGTGGACGCGAATGCCATTCGGAATCTGGAGCCGCAGGCAGGGTTTGAAACCACGGCAGTATCGTCAGTAAAAGGAAGTATTTTTGGATTTTCATGGGTATCATTGGGTCATTGGGGTTGTTGAATAAAGGACAGCACAAGTCATCCAGCTCGCACGACTGCCACCACTTCAATCTCAATCAGGAGTTCATGCCGGCACACATCCGCTCCCACGCACACGAGAGGAAGCGAGGGGATCTGCAGCAGTTTCATCGCTCGCTGATAGGCGTCATAGGCTTCGTGATTCTTGCAATAGACGACGCCCGAGACGATGTCGTGCAGGCTGCCACCCTGATCCTCCAGCAATGCGGCAATATTCAAGAGCGTATCCAGTGCCTGCATCTCCGCATCTCCGATGTAAATACTATCGCCCAGACTGTTGATGGCTGCGGTTCCCGAGACGTAAACCGTCTTGTTCCCATCGTGTTCCACCACCATGCCTCTCGAGAATGATGATCCATAGTCAAAGGCTTGCTCCTGCCTCGAACTTGCGTTCACAGGCGTCATGCAGATCCCGCTTTCGGGGTGAAAATCAAGTGCCAGCACATCAAAAAAGCATTCTTCCGAGGAGAATCGCCCCTGGATACCCGTGCTCGCAGGAAAGCGCGGACGCTGCTCGCTTTCATACAACCCGACCTTCCGGAAATGCTCCGTCCTGACCCGATTCAGTTCCCCATACCAATCCAGCAAACGAGCGGAATAAATCCAGGTCCGAACTACCTCCTTGAAGCTCATACCATAGCGGTTCAGCACGTGGGTTGCCCGTTCGAACATGTTGCTGCATTGCCGGTGCACACAGACCTCATTGTCCGGTTGACGGGGATCCAGCCCATGAATGCATGGGGCGTATACATACTTGAACCCGCTCCCTTCCCAAATTCGCACGGGTGCAACCGAATCCCACTCGGTCCGAACACTCAAATTTGGATCTTTCAATTGCACACCCCATACCTGCAAGCTCACGACTTTCTGCCCGGACAGTGGACGTCCTTCCACATAGGTGTAGGGAATGCTGGCATCCAGATGATTCGCTATGTATACGGTTTTGCGGTGTTGTTCAAACGCTTCGCGTACCGTTGAAGATCCATGGACTTTTTCCTGAATAACCTGTATTTCATGCTGCTTCAATGAATGCAGCACCTGTGCATACAATGCCTCCACTTGATCATACAGCGGAGCTTCGACGGTCATGATCGCCGTGAAATAGTACTCGTTATAAGCGCTTCGTTCGAATTTCTTCACAAAGAGCTTGGCTGGGTTTTGGGTATTAATCATGTTCTCAGGGTGTTAGAAGAATAATGCTTGGGGTGAAATTGCTCGATCTGCAGTGAGATCACACAGGAGTCAGTCGATGCCGTGTTCCTGGAACACGGAAATATGCCGTTCATCTGCTTTGAGACGCTGCTCGACTGCTTTCAAACGTTTTTCTGCTTCCTTTGCGAGGGGAGTCCCAGGTTCAATAGCGATCACTTTACGGTATTCCGCGATGATCGTTTCGGCAGTTTCAACAGCGTAAGTTTTTTCTTTTTCCACTGCGCTGTCCCAAGCTTTTCGCTGGGCTGGATTTTCACTCTTGACGCACGAAAAGAGCATCATCGAAAGCAGTGCCAGGAGGAATCCTGAGCGTAATCGTAGGAATAGGGATGGGGTTTTGTTCATAGGAGACCTTGAAGGGTTAAGGAGCATCTTTTGCACAGCGGAATCCTGTATCCTGAGACCAATAGTCAGGGTTGGACCACAGGCGCCTTGCGCAACGGTTGTTAAATGGAGTCATGCCCACCAATCCACCAGCCCAGCAGCCGCCCCGCACAATTTTGCGCGTATCGGTTTCGCGACCCTGAACGTAGGGGTTTCCCAGTTGATTGACGGTGGGGTCAGGAGCGGGTATTTCACCATTGGGCAAACCTTTCGGTCCTTTCGGGTCAACGGTTCCATCCGGACATTCCTGATAATAAAACTCCCCAAACCAGTCTTCACACCATTCCCAAACATTCCCAGCCATATCGAGGCATCCATACGGACTCGCGCCTTCGGGGTAACTCCCGACTTCCACAGGGCCGGCATCGGCGTCAAGCCCGCTCCGGGCTTTGCTCGAATCCCAGGTATTTCCCCAGGGAAATGCGCGTCCATCTGTTCCACGAGCAGCCTTTTCCCACTCCGCTTCCGTGGGCAGACGTTTGCCCGCCCAGCGCGCATAAGAGGCCGCGTCCCTCCAGGTTACAAACCGTACTGGCATGCGTCTCTCGCTCTCCACACGTTGACGAATGATCTCCGAGCCAGCGATATATGCCGCATTTTCATCTGCGAGTGCTGAAGACTCAGGGCCAAGCAAGACTCGCAATGCAGCAACAACCGCTTTCCAGCAAAGCAAGTCACGGGTCTGTCGTTCAGCGGCATCCGTCTCTCGCAGCATCTCGGGTTTGTATGCAGCGTAGGTGGCCCCATAACGCGCTTCAAAATGCTTCAGCAGCTCCACACATGCGGCAGTCGAAATCCGAAACCAAGGACCTTCAACCTTGTCATATCCATCGGTAGCCCTGACAAATTCATTGAATTCTTCCACCGTTACCTCGTTTCGGTCGATGAAATACGGAGACAGCCAGACACGGTGTGCAGGTTTTTCATCAAAGTTCCCCCGGTTGTCTCCCATCAGAAAGTCTCCGGCAGGAACATATACCATGCCTTCCGGTATCGTCACATCGTCACTGGCCTGAAGACAGGGACTAAGCGACAATACGAACAGGGTCAGCAGAGAGAAATTAAAGGTCTTTTGCACAACGAAATCCAAGGATGAAGGTTTTAAATTCGGGTTCACGCTGGTCACGCTTGGCGCAACGTGTGTTGCTTGGGAAATTCTGGGAGCTACCCCCTCGGATGACACGTTCGGAGCCAGTTTCCGGCCCCCATGGGTTTTTGTTGCCTTGTGTGCCATATGCATCCGCAGCATACCAATCGGCTACCCACTCGGACGCATTGCCTGCCATATCCTCACAACCCCACGGACTGCGCCCACCCGGGAAGCTTCCAACAGGGGCCGGATAGATCCAGCCGTCCTTTTCAAATCCTTTCGTGCGCACATCTTCACCGGACTTTTCGCCAACGATGTTGCACAACCCCCACTGCCAGTCGTCGCCCCAGGGCCAACGACGACCATCCGTGCCGCGAGCAGCCAATTCCCACTCTGCTTCGGTCGGAAGTCGTTTTCCTGCCCATTTTGCATAGGCGTAGGCATCCCACCAATCCACACCTACGACGGGTTTGGAATCATCCGTAAAGGTATCTGCATCAAATTGAGCAACCCGGGCGTATTCTGGATTTGCCAGCAGTGGATTAAACGATTTCCAGTACCGGGGAGTATGATCCTTGCCTTTGGGTTGATCAGGATGTGCCCATTGTGCGTCGCCAAACTTCTCAACATCCTCCAAAAAAAGTCGGTACTGCCGGTTGGTCACTTCGTAACGATCCATGGCAAATGCATCCAGATAAACCGTTCGCAGGGGCCGCTCATCCTCCAGCGCCCATTGTTCCCATGCACGGATGATTTTCACATCAACTGGCTTCACCCAGCCGACCGTGGGTCTCCTCGAGGGCAAATCCGGATGCGAGTCGGCGGTCCCCATCAAAAACGATGTTTTCGGGATCATCACCATCACCGAATCATCTTTCGCGTGGTGAATTTCACGAATCTCAGGCATTGCGTCGGAGCCTGCACCTTTCTGACCGCAGCCCGGACCCACGGCAAGCGCCGCAACCACTGGCAACAGGAAAATCGTAACTGAGTGTCTGGGTTTCATTCGATCGATAACAGAAAATTGACCAGATCATCGATCTGTTGTTGGGTGAGGTGCGTTGTGCCGCCATGTGCGTCACTGGCGATTCTTCCACCGGTTTGCAGGTGTACTTTGGCCGCTTTCGTCGCCTGCGGAATCATGTAGGTTTCATTGAAACCGATTTCCCGTCTTCCCGGTCTTTCGGGAGAACCTCCAAACAGGGGTTCGTATTTGAACCAGCCCAATCCTTCCACACCCGGAGCCGCAACCACTTCTCTCAGGGTGCGGGCCATGGCATTGTGCAAAAACAGTGCGGGCCGATCCCAGGCACCCCGTAGTTGCAAAGGGGTGAGGTGCTGATTCTGATCCGGGGTTTCAAAGCGCCCGGCATCCAGAGGCTCAAGGTCATGACGAATCCCGGCAATGTAGTCCAGGCTCCGCATGCTGATCAGCGTGAAACCGGAATCCCTCACGCTGAGCGGAACCTGCGGAGGCAGCACCTGCCGCGGGTTATCAGGCATGTCCTTTTTGGCGAAGCTTGGTGCAGGATGGCAGGATACACAACCTTGTTGGGGATGCTCGAACAGGGCTTTTCCCCGAAGGATGGAGGCAGACTCTTGATCATAGGGATTGGGCATCAAGCGCGGTTCATGGGCCTGCCACTCGCCAATGAATCGCTGATAATCTCGCAGCACAAAAGCTTTTCCAAAGTATTTCAGGGACTGACGACGGAAAAACTCGGCCCGCCGTTCCTCAAGACTGGCTTCATTGTCAACCGAGGAAGTGGTCTTGGACTGCACGTCGGCTACCGCCAGAACCGGCCCATGTGCTTCCAACCAGAGGTAGTCTTCCCCGAGCAGCACATCTTTGAAGTCATCTGCAGGGCAATGCTCCATTTGCATCGAGCGGGGATCGTACACCGAAAGCGATCCTTCCATAAAAAAGGGCTGTATCTGCCAAAGGCTTTTCTGCTGGGGTGGCAGCATCGTGGTTCCCTCGACAAGCTGCCCCACTTTGCTTTGACCTGCCAAATACTCCTGCCCCATGATCTGGCTCACCCCCCAGCCGCGTGCGTCGTTCAGTTCGTCATGGTGGCAACTGACACAAGATTGGTCATTGTCCGTTGTGAAAAAGGAGGTATGCACCGCGAACTCGCCTCGCTCCGCATTGGTGATGCCATACGGCAACTGCTCAATGCTGGGATCAATCAGCACTTCCACGGACTCCCCGGATTCGCAATCGATCACCGAAATGGAGCTGCCAAGAAAATTGGCGACAAAGAGTTTTCCCGCAGAAGGAGAATCGGGAACTCCGGCGACAATGCCAAAAGGTTGAGAACCGGTTGAGTAATTCCGAACAGGAACGAGAGTGTCACTGGGTTCATGCGCACCCGGTTCGAAACGAAATTCCTGGACTTCTCCCGAACCTTGCATGGTCACAAAAATCCGGTCGCCCACGACCGCCATCTTTTCAGGAAGCGCGCCCACCACCCGCATCAGGTCCGGCGGAATGTCTCCCTTCACATCCCCCACCATCGCCTCTGCAGTATCTGAGGTGTACCGAACCCAGTTTTGGTGCGCTTCATAGCGGTTTGGGAGAAGGAGATAGGATAATCCCTCTTCAGAAGGGGCTTCGGGGATAGACAGATGGGTGAGGTTGATCAAAACCACATCGTTTTGAATATCCCGAAATTTCACATTGGCAGTGCCATCCGTCGCTTCAAACGGCCCCAGTATCTCCTGTTCTTCTTTCGGGAAAACAAATCCTGAGATGTAGTCACGCCAGACTGTATACTGAGAGGCCGCATTGTCCCGGTCCCACGTTTCACCTCCCCATGGGTCCCGTTCTTTTGCCGTTCCAAACCCAACTCCCATCGTCGTCACGAGCAGCCAGTGTTCACCGGTTTTTTCATCCGTGATGATTTTCAGGTCATTGGTTACGTTCTGGATGTAGATACCGCCAACCTCTTGATTGAGTTGCGTGTCGATGATCGAGATATCCGTTGTCCCAGAATTCCCAACAAAGAGATGGCGCCCATCTGGACTGAGTGCGACCACACTCGGTTTGCTGTGGGGATTCCCGACATCCACCCCGGGGCCAATCTGAGTACTATCGATCCATTGTTTAATCGCCTTGAAATCCGGGTCATTTTCAGGATCAGAAAATACAACCGTTTGATTGGCATGGCTTGCATAGAGTGGCATGATGTCCGCATAGCCGCCGTCATGCTTGCGAATCACGGCACGCAACAACCGACTCTGTTCGGAATGTCCGGGAACCAAGTGGTCCAGTGCCGAGATAAAACTTGCATGCAGGTCTTCACCCGCCACAAATCCGCCGCGCTTTTCATCGTGGCAACCCACGGTTCCGCAACTGCGCCGCAGAATCGACCCAATTCCGTTTTCCGCAAAAAACACTTGATCATCCATCCCTCCGATGATTCGCATTTGGGCCGAAATGGAGTCCTTCCCCGTTTCAATATCGATCAGGAATACTTGGTCGAGGTAACGATTCGCGACATAGGCAACACGACCATCTGCCGAAAAGGTGATATCCTGAGCGTAAAAATCGATCGGAATTTCCTGTACGACGATATCCTTCCGGGTATCGATCACACTGATAAAGTTGGAGAACCGATTGGATACAAAAAGATAGCGTCCTTCAGGGTGCAAACTCAGCCGCATGGGAGACGAGGCAGGCGGCCCCGATTGATCTCCCGGTTTCAAAAGGATTCGCCGAACCACTTCACCGGCCTCCACATCGTATACCGCAACACTGTTTCCAGGTTCCAGTTCCGAGCCGATCATGCTGATGTAAACCTTCGTCCCATCTTGTGAGATCTCCACATCAAACGGGTTCTCCCGAGTCGGCTGGGGCTCAGGAAACGGATGAGGGTTTGGGACTGGCTGAAGGTTCTCCCGAGTCCACTTGGCACCGTATGCCCATTGTTTGCTCATGAGCTTGCCAAACCTTGAGGGCGGTTGACCGCTGTCTGCCAATTGCACTTCTCTTTGCAGTTCGGGAGAAAGGACTCCATAGGGTGGATGCATTCCCCCAGGTTGATAGATCAACTTCGGATCTTCCTTACTCCAAGCATTCAAAATCGAAGAAATCGCTATGGTCACAAGGCTCAGTCCGGAAAACCAGCGTAATAGTGATTTTTTGGCTTTCATCAAAGACTCCTTAAATAAGCAACAAGTGCGTTGAGTTCTTCCTGTGTAAAACCTCGCGTTCTCCCATGCACATCATTCGGATTGTGCTCTGTAAACAGTGAGTGAAGATCTGGGGCACGTCCGTCATGGAGATAGGGTTTTGTTCGATAAGTGCTCTTTAAAGAAGGTGTATCAAAACGGTTTCGGAAGTCGTTTGGGGTTCCAAAATGAAGATCATGGAATTTCATATCGGTGTAAAAAGGAGGGGGATGGCATACATCACATCCGGCGGCAACAAAGAGCATCTCCCCATGTTTGAGTATTTCAGGATCTTCATCCCGATAAGGACTCGGGGCACGGTCAGGGTGCGAAAGATACTCAGTCAGCGGCCCTTGTATGTGGGCCATGGGAACAAATCCCTGAAACCGTTCACCCGCACCAACACCATCAAATAGGTCCATGCGAACGCCACTCCACATCGCCGGAGGAGAAAAATGAGTGTCCTGGAGCGACTTGTTGTTTTTGGCATTACCCAGGCCATCGTTCGCCAAGTCCCAATTCAGTCCATCACTGGATGTGTCTTCCTGGTGGCAACTCGTACAACTGATCCAATTCTGGTAAGTGATCCGTCCATCATTGGCCATGAGTTCACCTTCTCTCCACTCGGTCATTTCCTGCACCGGACCCAGCGGAATCGTATCACGGACTTCACCCGATTCGGCATCCAGCACCGTGATGTTGTCAGAGAAATAATTGGCCACAAACAGCTCGCCAGTCGATTCGATCAACGCCAGGGAACGCGGCCCCAAGCCACCTGCGGGTAAGCGGCGGGCGATACCTTGCTCATGCAGGATTTCGACGTTCTCTTCCAAAAGCTGAATCTCTCGCAAGGTCTTGGTTTTTTCGGCAAGTTCCAGCGCGGCAGGAACATCGACGATGGCGACCTGATGAATTCCAGCTAGACTCACATACAAGCGCTGTCCATCAGAAGACAATGCAAGCCCCGTAGGGTTCGTTGCACCACTGAGCAACTGGTCCAGCAACAGCGTCACCCTGCGATTGGGTTGCTTCAGATCCAGGATAGTGAAACCGTTGGAATTGATCCAACCGCGCTCCATCTGCACCGTGGGCACTTCATTGTGAGACACCAGGTTCGTGAGGAAAGCCCATCTTCCGTCCGAGCTGCAGACGATCTCCCGCAGCATGGAGGCACGACCCATGTGATACTCTCCAATCTCGCTCCCATCATCGGCATCCAGCACACTGACCCAGGGATCCAGTCCGTTCGAAACAAGCAGCCGTTTGCCGTCTGGAGTTTGGGTGATGAACCGGGGTTGATTGCCCACTTCCGTCTCCACAAGAGTATCTCCACTTTCAATATCCAGTATCGATACCGAACCAGAAACCACATTGGTGACATAAAGGCGCTTACCGTCATCCGAAACTGCCAGCCCGCACGGCTCCATCCCCGCCTTCAACGACCGCACGACACAGCCTTGTTCAACGTCGATCACGTTGATTTCGCCCGCCCAGGTACAGCTCACGTACAAGAACTTCCCATCCGGCGAAAACCTGGCCTGCGTCGGTCGTTCACTGACGGAAATCTCGCGAAGAATGTTGCGGCTTCGCACATCAATTTCAGTCATCAACGCCGCCGTGTAGTTGACCACCCATACTTTTTCCTGATCAGGGGAACGCACAATATGTTGTGGGGAACGATAGAGTGGTAAGGCAGGTCGCCCGGTTTCCGGTGGAAATTCAGGCGGCAGGGGATCATGCATTTCTGACTGCTTACGCTGCTCGCGACGCCAGTGAATGTATCCCATGATTTTCAGCAGCTGATTTTCGGTGATATTCGCCCGGTAGGCAGGCATTTGCACGATCTGTGAATCGATAAAATAGCGTGCCGCAGGGTTTTCCAGCAGTCGCTTCGGATATCCATCCATGATCCACTCGCGCAGCTCAGCCTCATCCTTTACGAGTGAAGCAAACTCCTTCCCATCCCACGCCGGGATGTGTCCTTTGAAACTACCGGGATTGGGAGTCCCCCCAATGCCACCTGCTGCATGGCAAGCAAAACAACCCAGCTTTTCGGCTTCCACCCACCCTTCATAGGCCATCGTCGGAATGTTGGTGTCAAAATTGGATACGGCACGAAAGTAGACCATCAGGTCCTCGAGTTCCGATTTCGAGATTTTGTCCCGATAAGCAGGCATCGGCAACAGGGGTTCGCGTCCGACGTGAAGATCCACCGCCTTCAGCCGCTCAGGTCTTCCATCAAGGATCCATTCGACAATCTCCGCATCATTCACGGCGAGGGTAGCTACGGTCGGACCATCCCAACCCGGAACCATTCCTCCACGAGCACCGGGATCCGCAACTCCGCCCGCACCTTCGGGTCCATGGCAGGCAAAACAGCCCTGCTCATGCGCTACCGTTCTCCCTCGCATTGCAGGTGTGATCTCAGGACTTCTAATCACAGCAAAAGCCCACACAGTGACGATTGCCAGCACTGCAATAATGCCACTTATGAACAACAACTTTCGTCGATATTCCCGGGGTCGGTCGGGGTTTTTTATGCAATCCATGTTTGGGGTGGTAGAAACAAAAACCGTGACTAGAAATCCACCCTATGCATGGCAAGCACCATCCAAAAATATATCTCAAAAGAAATACCGATACCTATGTAATTCAGAGAATATTGACCTATCCCGAATTTCTATAACCTTCTCTTATGTAGACTATTCACAACACTTATAAACAGATAAACAAAAATCGATATTTCACTTCAATCCTGCACACCACCCAGGACCAGGGCAAAGCTCGCCACCTTCACTCAAAGCTTCACATCGATGCTTCTCTCTTCACGCAATTGTATTTCCTGAGCGGAGGGATATTCCGTATTCCAATAGGCTGAAAACCCAATACCCTGTCATCAGGGATTCTCAACTTGCCAATAAACAGCGTATCGTTGGTGGTGGAGGTCGTAAAGTGGGCGAAAGACAATGCCGTCGGCAGGACCTACATTGCGCGCCACAAAGACCAAGGGGTTATCGTCAACCGGACGAAGCCAATCCGCAGGTTCGCGCGAATCACTCAAAATGACAGGAACCTGCGTTGCTGGTGCTTCGAGATAGGCATCCTTGTCCGCAACATCATGCGGCATCGCGTCATCCCCCAAGGCTCCCGCCAACAGTACGGGTCCATGAAAAATGGAAACCATGCGTTCATCGTCCATTGAGGGTTCCAATCGAAGCGCACCCCGCAAGCGAAGCGTGATCACATCCCCGGATTTCCAGACACGATGAAGGCTGACATAACTGGATGCTGCGGATTCGCGAAGCACTTCCGTTCCGTTCAATTCCACGACGGCAGGTTCTGTAATCCAATGGGGAATGCGCAGCAGGAGTTCAAAGGCATCCCTGCCAGGCTCCAGCACCGTCAGCTTCATGGCTTCTCCACGAAGCACATCCCCTTGCATGCGCAACACGGTTCCTCGGTCCGTCCAATTCAGTTCAGAGGGAATGTAGAGATTCACCCAAAGGCGATTCGCTTCGGTGAAGTAGATTCCTTCATTGTAGCGCGGAGGATTTTCAATCCCGGACCCCACACAACAGTGAGTACCATCGAGATAGGTGCGAAAATGTCCTCGTAGGGGTGTGAAATAACTCATGGCACCCGAATCCGGGGAAACCGTCGCAAGCAAGTGATTGTAGAGTGCGCGCTCGTAATAGTCCGCATATTTCGCCGATGGATGCTGCTCGAACAGGGATCGGGTCAGTTTCAGCATATTGTGGGTAGTGCAGCTTTCGGCCGTCGTAGCGGGCAACGCCTTTCCACTGTCAATGCTGGGGCCGGACTCCACACCCGGCTGACCAAACCATTCATTGAACGAATTTCCTCCAATGGCAAACGAGTGATCTTGTGTGACTATGGTCCAAAAATGCTCTGCGGCTGAAAAAAGGTCTACATCCTTTGTCCATTTGGCAACAGATGCAAAGCCGAGCACTTGCGCGATATGCGTATTCCCGTGCAAACCCGGCAGTGGATTTTCCCCATTGGCAAGGGGTTCCACCAACCACGCACGATTGAACAGACTGGCTGTCGCAAGATACCGTTCTTCCCCTGTAGCAGCATAGAGCCTGGCGAGAATATCGCTGATGGCTCCAAACTCGTTCTGGGGATTGCGACTATGATCCGTGCGCAGCATGGACTCCAGCTGTTCGTCATCCAGATCCTCCAGCCTGCGGACAAAATGCATGGCCATCCGGTTCACGATACCGATGGCTTCTTCATTTCCAAGGTATTCATGCGCATCCAGCAGGCCTGCCATGATCTTGTGAACGATGTAGTAGGGAACGACCACACCGCCCCCATCACCCGATTTGCCCTCGAGCAGATCGAAAGCACCCGAAGGGAAGGCAGCAAGGTAACCATCTTCATTCAGTGCCTGCTGACACTGCCCGAGAATATGCACCATCGCATTCACCTTGTCGCGGTATGAATCGTCACCAGTGGCAACAGCCATGCGCGATGCTGCAGAGAGATAGTGTCCGGCCATGTGACCTCGGAGAAAGCTCTGATCCCAGCCCGGATACCCTTGCTCGACTCCTTCCGGCTGCGCAAGGCCTGCGAGATCACGGTAGTGAAAGAGCAGCCGGTTGATATCCAATGCAGCCAGGTAATGCCCACGATGCAATTCCTGGCGATCCTGAATCGGACTCCCCGGCAACAACTTGACCTCGGATGCATCGAAGGAACGCACCGCTCCGGAGCACCAGACATGCATCCCCATTCCCACTGCGATCAGTCCCATGCGCAGATTGAAAAAAGGACGGCAATGGCCAGCTTCACGACTCATGCTTCAATTCGTCGAAATGTGCCAAGACTGTGCATTGCGGCGACATACCCCATGTTGGAGCAAATCAGCCCTGTTTCGAAAATTTCCAGAAATCAAAACGAACCTGCTTCTGCGAAACCTTCTCAAACACAAAATACAGGTCGTGCACGCCAGTGATCGGGGCAACATCGCAGGACTGCATCACCCAGTCATCCGGACTATTTCCTGCCTCCAAACTGCAGGTTCCAATCAGGGTCCCGTCCCTTGAATCCAGGCGAATTTCAATGCTTCCGCCTGACTCCGCCGCAGCTATGCTCGCGGTAAACTGGGCAGGACCTTCACCCAAATCCACACTGCGAACCCGTATGAAATCTCCATCGTCAATGTCGGTGACGACCATGCCAACCTGCGCATCCCGTTCGGTTTCAACTCCCCCGGTCCACGCAATGGTTTCAGCCTCCACTCGTCGATAGGGATTGAGCCATGCGACAGCTTCCACAACGCCTTCCCGGGTCGGTTCGATCAACGGAATACTCCCGTCCGCATTGAATTCAAAGGGTTCCACACAAACGGATCGGTTGAATCCCCCACCCCCCGGCAGTGCCCCGTTGTGGTAGAACAGGTAGGCATTTCCCTTGTATTCGATGAGACCGGGGTGATTCGTAAACGCTCCCCCTTCTTCAATCACTTCCATGATGACTCCGCCATACTGCCAGGGACCCGTCGCACTCGGCCCATACGAGTAGGCCAGGTGCTCGGGTACGCCACCTGCCGGATAGAGCATGTAGTATAGCTCTTCGCGTTTGTACAGCCATGGCCCCTCTTCGTAGGCCGAGGGTCGCTCCTCTGTGACTTCCTCCCGAGTGTGAAAGCCCTCCTGCGTCAATGGAACCTGCACCACTCCCAGTTCCCTGTCATAGGAAATCATGTCCTCGTTCAGCTTCACATACCACAGGTGAGGATTGCCCCAGTAGAGATACGCCTGACCATCATCATCGATAAACACGGTGGGGTCGATATCTCCCCAATGCGCCGCAACCAGGGGTTCATCAAACGGCGGAACAAATGGCCCCGTCGGGCTGTCGGAAACCGCAACCCCGATTGCCATGCGATTGAGTTCCGTGTGATGCGCGCAGATGTAGAAATAGAATTTTCCATTGCGTTCAATGCACTGGGCTGCCCAGGCATCTTTACTGGCCCAGCTGAAATCATCGAGCGACAGGGGTGAGCCATGATCCGTCCAATTGACCATATCGTCCGATGAGTAGACCCGCCAGTCCTTCATCGTAAACCAGGTGGAACCGTCTTCATCGTGAGTGGTGTACAAATACACCTTGTCGTTGTAGACCATGGGAGCAGGGTCGGCCGTGAAGAGGGTCTGAATGATCGGATTGACCGCCAGACAACTGGGTGCACAGCTGAGCAATCCCAAAAGGGTAACTATCAGTGATTTCATCGCGTGGAGTCGAAAGCTGCGTTCAGGAATGCGAACCCTCTCATTTCCCCAGCCTCGATCCCGCCTGTCAACCCGCAACCCTCAAGGTATCACCAATGACAGAGAATGCCTATATCCATCCAAAGTTCTCCCGAAACTCAGAGAGTACTTGCAGGCTTGCCTTGCGTCGCAAATTCCACAACTACCCCCTTGCGCATAACAGCATGCACTTCCTCTGGATTCTCAACCGGCAAACTGCACTGTCTGCCATGACAGACGAATACCTGCGCATGCTCCGATGCCAGTGTTTGCGCAAAGGGTTCCACCCCTCCATCGGTGCCAAATACCACCTTGCCAGGTAGGTACACACGATGCACAGCCCGTAACAACTCACGGTGTTTCACTCCTCCAGGCTCTCCCGAAATGACAACACGCGTCATCGGAGACTGCTGCCACAACCGGGCTTTGAGCAAATAGGGGAGATCATCTGGACGCTCCTGCAATGCAACCTGATAGTGGTTCAGGCTTTGCGACACCACCGCTTGATAGTCCTCGTTTTCCGTTATGGCAGCGAGCTTCAACAGTGCGAGAACTGCCACCGAGTTTCCCGCAGGTTCGGGACCATCGTGTTCATCCTTGAGTTCGAGAATTTGTGATCCATCAGATTGCGTCTGCCAAAATCCTCCCGACTTCTGATCATAAAACCGCGCGATCATTGCCTGTCCCAGTTCCTCTGCAAACTGCAGGTATTCCGGGTCGAGCATCGTCTCATAAGCATCGAGCACACCATCGAGTAAGTAGGCATACGAATTGAGCCACTGAAAAGAATCAACGTGCCCTTTTCGCCAGCGCAGGTTCAATCGCCTCTCTTCGGGTTCCCAGAGTTCCTTGCGGAGAAATGCGATGGCATCCCGCGCGACCGCTGCGAAGGTGTCATCCTCCGAAACACTCGCATACTTGGCAACCGCGCCAATCATCAATCCGTTCCACGCCGTCAGGACTTTGTCATCCAGTCGGGGTCGTGTGCGCTGTTCTCTCACACGGTAAAGCTGGTCAAGAATGTCTCGCAAGCTCTCAAAATCCCCATGAGACAGGGAGTCCTGATGCCGACGCAGTATCAGCTCGCCCGTCGACACCCCCGTATGCGGATTCACAAAATTTCCCTCAGGTGAAATTTCAAAGTACTGCTTCAGAATCTCCATTGCTTCAACTGACAGCGTTTGCTGCAATTCCGCTTCCGTCCAGAGATAGAATCGCCCCTCTTCTCCTTCGCTCTCTGCATCCTCCGCACTGTAAAAGGCCCCCGTTTCGCTCAACAGGTGTTTCATCGCATATTCGGCAATGCGCCGGGCCACTCCCAAATACCGTGTTTCACCTGTGACGGTGTAAAGATCCACATACCACTCCAATAATTGAGCATTGTCGTAGAGCATTTTCTCAAAGTGGGGAATGGACCACGCCGCATCCACCGCATACCGGGAAAACCCTCCGCCCACTTGATCAAATAGACCTCCACCTGCCATTTGATCCGCAGTCAACTCCAGGCGCTCCATCCAGGATTCATCTCCTTCGACGACCGCATACTGCAGGAGAAATGACAAGATGGATGGCATGGGGAACTTGGGAGCTGGGCCAAAACCACCAAATTCCTCATCATACTGCACTTGAAATGCATGCACCGCTTTCACAATCGACTGCATGGGGTCACCATCCGCAAATCCACGTTCGCGCTCAGTAAACTCACGCAATCGTGCAGCCATCTCGTCGGCGTTTTGCTCCAGTCGCGACTGATCCCGTTCCCACAGGTTTGCCAGTCGCTTCAACAGGTCTGCAAAGCCCACTTGCCCCGACTCACCCTCAGGTGGAAGGTAAGTTACACCGAAGAATGGCTTCAGCTCGGGCGTCAGAAAAACGTTGAGCGGCCAACCAGTCGATCCTGAGAAGGATTGCATGAACATCATATAGATCCGGTCAATGTCCGGCCTCTCCTCCCGATCAACCTTAATGGATACAAAACTCTCGTTCAGAAGTGCCGCAATCGCGGGATTCGAAAAGGATTCCCGCTCCATCACATGGCACCAGTGGCAAGTCGAATAGCCGATGCTGACCAGGATGGGCTTTCCCTCATCCCGAGCTTTTTGAAATGCTGCTTCCCCCCAGGGATACCACTCCACCGGATTGAATTGGTGTTGCAGCAAATAGAGAGAATGCGATCCAGCCAGGTGATTTGCCCGAGGGGCATTGGGGGATGCCTCCATACTTGCAGTCACACCGAGCAGACACAGCATCAGGCTCCAGAATGTCTGAAGCATGAATGCAGTTGGAACGTTACAGGGGTTTTGCATCATGGCAGTGGGGATTGAAGTCATCTCTCGCGGATACAGTCCAGGTTTTCAATACCATGCGCACCCTGTATGGTAATGGTATACCAGACCTGCTGGAGGTCAGCTATTTGCCCATAAACGTAAAAAGTGCTTCGGCTGGTTCGATCCCCCAACCCTATCCATCTCAAGATGTCTCAGAATTTCCGACTGGAAACCACGCTAAACCGATACCGCACATCCAATGCCATAGCTATTTCTATATCTTTTGAACTACCTACCCCATACCCTCTTGCCTTCGATCCCGCTCAACATTAGCAACAATTTCAGATCTGAAACCGCTGAAACCGAACCCTGACGGTAACAGCGGATTCATCTCTCGACCCGTCTGCACCTGCATCGACCCACGAACACCCCATGCTCATGCGGTACTCCCATATCCTGAAATCCCTGCTGACCGTGCCCGCTGTATCCATTTTGGGATGGGCAGGTTCCATCGAAAGCCAACCCTTTGCTTCTGCTTCTGGCGGAAGCGGAAATACGTTGTTTCAGCGCCTCACTCCGGAGGAAACAGGACTCATCGTCAATAACGCCTATGACGATCCCACAATGTGGTCCAAACGCTACCGGGAGTTCATGGGAGGGGCCATGGGTTCAGGAGTTGCGGCCGGTGACTTCGACGGAGACGGTTTGGTCGATCTCTATGTCAGTACCAAAACCCGTCCGGGCAGACTCTTTCGCAATCTCGGAAACTGGAAATTTAAAGATGTCACCGATAAGGCAGGTCTCAGCGGTGCAGGTTCTGTCGTGGGATGGCTGCAACAAACCCTGGGCGGCTCCAAAAATGCCATTTGGGGACAAGGTGCGGTTTTTGCCGATGTCAACAACGACGGTTGGCTTGACCTCTACATCTGCCGCAATGATGCCCCCAATTTGCTCTACATCAATCAGGGTGACGGAACATTCAAGGAAGAAGGTGCCAAGCGCGGTCTCGATCTCTCTGATGGCAGCGTCATCGGAGCGTTTGCCGACTACGACCGCGATGGCTGGCTCGATGTCTTCATCCTCACCAACCAGATGGACGGCACCGAACCGTCCGGTCGCAGGGATTTCCTCTATCGCAATACCGGTGATGGCTATTTTGTGAACGTCACTGAATCAGCCGGTATCGCAGGCGAAACGTTTGGGCATTCCGCCACCTGGATCGATGCCGATGGTGACCTGTATCCCGATCTTTACATCGCCAATGACTTTCTAGGTCCCGACCATTTTTACCTCAACAACAGGGATGGAACGTTTTCCAACGTCATCCATCAAATCGTGTCGAACATTCCCTACTCCTCCATGGGTGCCGACCTGGGAGACATCAACAACGACGGTTTCCCCGACCTGCTTGTTGCTGATATGGCAACCACTACCCGGGAAAAAGACCGCCGGGGCTTGGCGGCCTCACGCAGTGATATTCTCCGGGCGAGCGCACTGGAGGACGCGCCACCTCAGTACATGCGTAGCGCACTGCTGCTGAACACCGGAACCGGTACTTTTGGGGAAGCAGCCTGCTGGGCTGGTGTAGAGGCCACCGACTGGACCTGGTCCATTCGCTTTGAGGATTTTGACAATGACGGATGGACCGATCTGCACGTCACCAACGGCATGGTCCGCGAAGCCAACAACAGTGACATCTTCGCACGAATGATGCGCGCCATGACCGACCAGCAACGCATCAATGTAATGAAGCAGTCCCCCCGGCTTGACGAATCGAATCTCGCCTACCGCAACCGCTCTGGTCATGGGTTTGAACCCGTTACCGAAGCATGGGGACTTGAGGATATCGATGTGAGTTTCGGAGCCGCCACTGCCGATTTTGACAACGACGGGGATCTCGATCTGGTTTACCTCAACTACGACGGAGGTCTGAGCATTTTCCGCAATGATGTTTCCGGGCAACACCGCATTCAGGTGCGTTTGCAGGGATCAACATCCAATACCTTCGGTGTAGGCGCCACGGTTCTGCTCGAAACCGATGCGGGCCTTCAGATGAAACCCATGGTCATTTCCCGCGGTTACGCCTCAGGCAGCGAAATGGTCGCTCATTTTGGTCTTGGCCAGGAGACACAGGTGCATCGCCTGGTCGTGCAATGGCCTTCAGGAATCCGTCAGGTGGTCGAAAACATCGAAGTCGACCGCGCTTACCTCATTCACGAGTCTGCCGATCATACGCACGAGCAAACACCTGTCTTGAACCCACTGTTCCAGTCGGTTGCGAAGGAACGCGGCAGTGCCATAGCCGACGCCTCCGAACTCGCGATTCCCGATCGTGAGCAGGAGTTTATTCCCTTTCGCACGGACCGCGCAGGTCCCGGAATCGCTGCGGGGGACCTCAATGGTGATGGCCAGCCGGATCTGGTGCTCGGCGCAACCACGGGTTCTCCCCGACAGGTGCTGTGGTCGAAGGGAGAACGCTTTGAGACACAAGCCATTTCCAGTGTGCAGGACAACCCCGTTGAAGACGGGCCGCCACTGCTCATCGACTTTCATGGAACGGGTCACTTCGATCTCATCGTCACCAAAGCCAGTGCCAATCAGGCCAAGTGGCCCGAGGGTTTTCGGCCCGAGCTTCATCTCAACAACGGAAAGGGGCAATTTACCCACGCAACAGATGCCTTCCCCGATGTCGCCGTCAACACAGGTGCAGCCTGTCTGGCGGATGTGGACGGCGACGGATTGCTCGACCTTTTCCTCGGGGGTCGCTCCATTCCCGGGTATTACCCGCAGTCGCCCCAAAGTTTTCTGCTGCTGCGGGAGGGGTCCCAATTTCGCGATGCCAGTACCGCACTGCCCAATGATGGGAAAATCGGACTCGTGAAGGGGGCAGTCTTCCGCGATGTGGATCAGGATGGTCATCCGGATCTGGTGGTTGCGCTCGAGTGGGATGTCGTTCGGTTTTTCCACAATCAGGGGGATGGCACCTTCAAGGATCAGACCGAAGCCTTTGGTTTCGACAGTGGGGGCCGTGGATGGTGGAACGGTATTGCCGCAGCCGATTTTAATGGCGACGGTCGCCTCGATTTTGCGGTTGGCAATCTCGGAACCAATACGCCCTATCGAAGCACAGCGGAGCAACCCTACACTTTGTTTTACGGACACTTCTCAACCAGTGGCACCCGCCACATCCTCGAAGGGGTTCCAGACGGTGGGACTCTCTATCCCGCCCGAGCCAGGGTCGACATCGGTCTGCACTTGCCGGAAGTGCTTCGCAAATACCCGCGAAACGACGACTATGCGCGCGCCTCGCTGGAGGATATCTTTGGGAAAGAGCGTCTCGCAGCAGCAAAGCGTTACGAGGTCGATCAATTCCAATCCGGCGTTTTTCTCAGTCAAGAAGACGGCACCTACCAGTTTTCACCACTCCCGTCCAATGCGCAGATCGGACCGATCCTGGGTTGGGCGGTTTGCGATGTGGATGGGGATGGGCACACCGACCTTATCGCTACGCAAAACACTGATGTCGCCATTCCCCACTTTGACGGCGGATTTGGACTCGTTCTCCTGGGCCGGGGTAACGGTACTTTCGAACCCATGCACCCCACCCGCTCCGGCATCGTGCTTCACGGTAACGGACGCGCTATCCTTGACCTGCCAAACCCGGCCAACGGCGCACCCGATCTGTTTGTGACTCGCCATGGCGGAATTTCTGAGCATTTCGCAAACCAATCCGACAGTGCACGTTGGCTGCGCATCCAGTGCGTCGGACCCGCGTCCAATCCGACCGCGACAGGTGCACGCTTGGTGGGAACGGGATCGGATGACAGCCGTTACTACCACGAGATTGGCAGCGGTGGCGGCTGGTTCACCCAGTCCACCCTTCCGGTGGCCATCGGTATTGACCCCAAGCTGCAATGGATGGATCTCGAAGTGCTCTGGCCTGATGGTGCCGTCAGTCAACAACGGATCGATCCAGCCAACGGCACAGCAGTCGTGGCCCACCCATCGCTTCCATGATTCAGCTATTCCCAGGTTCCCATGAGTCCTTCTGATCGCATTTCGCAACTTGTATCCCGGCCTTGGATCAAAACCGCCGTCCTGATCTGTGTGAGTTTCGTGCTGATCGCGGTCGTGCAACTTCCCTACCTGAGGTGGGTTCAATCGCTCTCTGCACAGGGCACACCCGCCCCAGCGTTGAACGCCGATTCCCCCACAGGCTACGAACATCAGCTGCGTCATTTTCTCGGTCATCACGAGCGGGGGAAAACATTTCGCTGGATTCAACGGGTGCAGAACCTGCCCGAGCACGGACTTCGCACCGAACCCCACTACACTCAGGACAGTCTGCCAGAGGGGCGGGGTGAATACGCTCCCCATCTCTACCTGTGGTGGCTCGGACTAGTCGCGAGTCTGATCTATGGCTGGGGCGCCGCCTCCTTTGGCATTGCAGCAGAGCAACTCGCGCTTTGGGAACCCGTGATCCTGCATGCCAGTGCGACTTCAATTGCCCTGATTGCACTGCGCCACCGCTTGAAGTGGCTGCCCATGAGCGTCGTTGCCCTGGCGATCAGTGGTTTGCCCATCTTCTCTGGACAATTTTTACCCGGTGTGCTCGGCCCACGCACGGTCGCACTGCTGCTCGCTGGCGTGGTATTGGGACGAGAACTGCTCACCCCTTCCAACACTCCACAGCGAACTGGGTTTCACATCCTGCAAGCCCTGCTGACGGCCTTTTGTCTCTGGCTCGATCCGGGAATCGGATTTCCCCTCCTACTGCTCACAACCCTTACCGCATGGACCCGCCGAGCCACCGTGAACCACTGGTTTCATAGCCTGCTCGGCCCGTTGGTGGGGGCATCCATGCTCGCACTGGCATGTGGATTGGATCGCATCCCCTGGCAAGCCAGTGCAACTGAATTCCGGTATGTGCATCCCCTGTATGCCGTTGCCTGGCTGGGGCTGGGTGGATTGCGCCTGACACCGCTTTTCTGGAGTCCGGCAAATGGGGGGAAACGGTTTTGGGTGATGGGAGCATTGCTTGCCATTGCCGGATTGCTTCCCTTGTTTGCGGTACAGATTCATCACGGGTTTGCTGGGTGGGCCTATCCCTCAACATTCATGCAGCGCCTGACTTCGCTCGATGAAACCATCGTATTCCCAAATTTGCTGGCGTGGCTGCGCCACTCTCAGGGAGCGGAGTTACTGTTTATCCTGCTTCCCATGCTCAGCGCAGCTCTCATGATCGGCTTCGCCTGCTGGAAACACGACTCCAAATCGACTGACACGAACCCACTTCCAGTAGCCATCCTGCTGTTCGCGTTGTTGCTGTTGTCCACGTTTTGGGTGCGCTGGATCGTCGTTCTGTCGGCGCTTTCGATCCTTTACCTGTCCCTGCGCTTTGATTCACTCTGGAAGCGTTCACCGTGGGTAATTTTGACCGTGCTTCTCGTCTATGGAAGCGGAACCCTGGGCTGGCAATACAAGAATCCCGGTATATGGACCCGCCCGCACGGAGATCAGGCTCCGGGAACTCAGGATGTCCATGCACTGGTCTATCGCAGCGTTGCCCACTGGCTGTACGCCCAGAATCCAACCGTTCCAAGGCGGGTGCTCGCTCCGCCCGAAGCCTCCGACTTCCTTTCGTTTCACGGGAACAGCCAAACCCTTATGTCTACCGCATGGGAATCCTATCCCGGGCAGGTTGCCGCATCCCGCCTGCTCAGCGCACCCGAGTCCACCGAAGTCGAGTCACTGATCGAAGCCACCACGCTCACCCATGTCATTCTGCCGTCCTGGGATACGGTGCTGCCCCTGCTCGTTCGGGAACCTGCCGAAGCCGACCGGGATACCCTCTATGACCGCCTCCAGCGCTGGGTGTTGCCGCCAGTCCTCCGGGCAATTCCATACCATCTCCCCGATATTCCCAGTTTCCTCGATCAAAAACTTGCTGTATTCAAAGCAGTGGACCCGCAGACTGAGGCACTCGGACTCAGTCGGCTTGCAGAATATTTTGTGGAAATGCGCCGCGACGAACCCGCTCGTCTGGTTGCTGAAGCACTGGCCTCCACCTTCCCCGATAACCGGGATGCCGTCATCGCACGCGCCCTGGTCTATAAGCACCTGGGGCAGCGCGTCGATTTCCTCAATGAACTGGCAACTCTGGTTGGAGACATCGCCAATGCAATGCCTGCCACCGCATGGGATCGAAGCGTTCAACGTGCGATTGTGCTGGCCCACGGCAGCCGCCTGATGCTGGCCAAGGCCGAACTTGAAGACTGCATCGCTACCGCCCAGACATCCGATCTGCTGCAACTCACCCCCCTTCAGGCTCATCACATGCATGCACTCATGCAGCACCACAACCTCCGCTTTCCCTCAGACGATCTAAACAACTTGCTGCGCTCCCTTGGTTCCGACTATCGCAAGTAGCAACTCCAGCTCCTGATATTTGCTCAAAAAAATGATCCCTACCCAATATTTCAGACACACATGACAACGCTACGATCCACTCTATCCTGCATGATTGCTGTGCTGGCCCTGCTCCCAGCCGTCACTGCTGCTCCTCAACCGCAGGACAATCCGGTGCTGTTCTGGAACAATGAACTCATCAATGCAACGCGCCTCTCCCGAAATCCTCCACCAATTGCAGCCCTGCATTTCGCCACCTATCATCTCGCAATCTTTGAAACCATCAACTCCTTCGATCCCAAGTATCAGCCATGGCTGGTTAGCGAGCGTGCCCCCGAAGGTGCCAGTCTCACAGCTGCCGTCGCCGCAGCAGCCTACCTCTGTCTCGACGAACTCTGGAAGCAGCGAGCCAATCCCTACAACTTTGAATCCGCATACCAGCGCGCGTTGGCAGCCGTGCCCAACGATTCTGCCCGAAATCTCGGACTGGACTGGGGACGCACTGTAGCTCGGGCAGTCCTCGACGAACGCGCAAAACACCCCGTACCACCCCCCGAACACAGCTATGCGGCTCAGGACCAAGGGGTCTGGCGGGAAACTCCCCCTGGTTTTCGCCCAGCCATTGCTCCTCGTCTGGGTGAGGTGAAACCTTATGCTCTGCGTTCATCATCCCAATTCCGGGCTCCTCCACCCCCACCCCTCGACTCTGAGGAATACGCAGAGGAATTGGAGATGGTGAAACGCATCGGACCCCGGGATGCCGCAGAACGCGATGAATACCAAACGCTCAGTGCTCCTTTCTGGGCCGATGACATTGGCTCCGCAACCCCTGCAGGTCACTGGAATCTCATCGCCCAGGACATCACGCGTCGTCAAAAGCTTTCCGTTCCCGAAACGGCCCGTCTCTTTGCCTTGCTCAACATCGCAGCTGCAGACGCGGGCATCACCTGTTGGGAAACCAAATACTACTACCGCACATGGCGGCCTGAGACCGCCATCCGGGAAAGCCTTCCCACAACCAATCCCCACCTGCAAACAAACCCGGATTTTATCCCAAGCATGGCGTCACCGGCGTTTCCGTCCTACACTTCCGGACACAGCACATACACCGCCGCAATGACCCGCATGATCGAGCGCTTCTTTGACAGCGACGCGATCGCATTCACCACAACATCCGATGGTCTTCCCGGTGCTGTTCGCAGCTACGAGCGCCTGTCGGATGCACGGAGAGAGGTGGGCATGAGTCGCATCTGGGGCGGCATCCATGTCATGTCCGACAATATCGAAGGACAAAAAGCTGGCATTGCGGTAGCCGACTGGATTTTTGAAAACGCCCTGCTTCCCATCGACCCCTGATTTAACCCTAATCATCCCATCATCATGAACAGTCCCACCAAACTCCTGATCTCCCTGATCTCGAGCCTCGCAACTTTTTGTACAGTTGCAGGTGAACCCTATTTCCATTCGGTTCCGCTCCGTTCTGCTGAAACCGAAGCTGCACCCATGACTCCGATGCAGCAGATCGAAGCGGAGCAATCCGGAATGACCGGAATCAATCGCTACGAAGATCCACGCATGTGGAGTGATCGATTCCGCGAATTCACGCTCGGCGCAGTCGAAACCGGAGTTGCCGCTGCAGATTTTGATCGCGACGGATGGATCGATGTCTTTGTCGTCTCGCGCAACGGCGCCTGTTCCCTCTACCGTCAGGTGGCGCCATTTCAGTTTGAGGATATTGCTGAGGAAGCCGGGGTGACGGCAGAGGGTCCCGAAAACAAGACGGGACCAACCGTTGTTGACATCAATCAGGACGGATGGATGGACCTCTACCTATGCCGCCTCGAAGCACCCAACCTGCTCTTTATCAACAACGGTGACGGCACGTTCACCGAAAGGGCCGCATCCTACGGACTCGACATCAGCGATGCATCGGTGCATGCGGTTTTTGCCGACTATGACCGGGATGGTTACCTCGATTGTTACATCGTCACCAACATTCTTGATTTTTCAAAAAACCCCCAGGGCAGTCGCGATTACCTGTTGCGCAACAACGGCGACGGCCAATTTGTAGACGTATCCAAGGAGGCTGGCATCTGGGGTGTTTCTCAGGGACACGCCGCGATTTGGTTTGACGCCAACCGCGATGGTTGGCCCGACCTCTATGTCGCCAACGACTTTGAAACTCCCGACCGCTTCTACCTCAACCAGGGAGATGGTACGTTTGTGGATGTCGTGGACATCCGCCTTCCCCATGTCACCTATTTTTCGATGAGCGCCGACTCCGGCGATCTGAACAATGACGGTTACATGGATTTCCTCGTCACCGACATGCGCGACCGCACACACGAAAGCTTCATGACGGGCATGGAAGAGATGGGGCGTGGTCTCTGGGAGATGGAGCGAACCGCCGAGCTGATCCCCCAATACCCATGGAATGCGCTCTATCTTCACTCGGGCAGCGATCACTACCTCGAAGCGGCCCATATCACAGGCATGGATGCAACGGGCTGGACCTTTGGGACACGACTCGCAGATTTTGACAATGACGGTTACCTCGATGTGTTTTTTGCCACAGGCATGATCCGCAACTTCATGGACGCGGATCTTGTGGATCGACAAAACCGCGCTCCTTCCCTAGCCGCCCGCGCTCAGGTCTGGCGCAATGCTCCACCGCGAGACGAAACCTCATTGCTGTATCGTTCGATGGGAGGTGCCGATGCCGGTCTCCATTTTGAGGAGGTTAGCGAGCAGTGGGGGCTTTCCGCATCGGAGGTCTCTTTCGGATGCGTTGCAGTGGATCTCGACAACAACGGTGCACTCGATCTGGTAGTGGCAAACTATGACGCCCCGCCGACTGTGATCCGAAACCTGCACACGAGTGGAAATCGAATCACGGTGAAACTCGAGGATCGTCCACCCAACCGGGACGGTATCGGTGCTGAGATTCGGGTTGTCACGAAGTCACGCACTCAACTGCGCCAACTCTTTACCGAACGGGGCATTGTCTCCAGTGAAGCTCCCATCGCCCACTTTGGTCTGGGCAAGGATGACATCATTGAGCACCTCTCCGTCACGTGGCCAAACGGGCAGGTCCAACACCTTCACGACTTGCCAGTCAATCATGCCTACACCATTCAAAAACCGCCTGCACCCACCGAAAAGCACAGCACACCTGAAGCCCAGCCCAAGTCACCCCTGCTGCGCGAGGCATCGCAAGAGCTCGGTCTGGTTCATGCGAATCAGCTCATGCCGGTTAACGAGCTGAGTCGCGAGCGACTGCTCCCGCGTCGGCTCAATGGCGCAGGCCCCGCGCTCGCAGTGGCGGATGTCAACCAGAATGGTCGCAGCGATCTGTTTGTTTCGGGCACTGCCCAGCAAGAGGGCACACTCTTTTTGCAGCAGGAAGACGGCTGCTTCGAACCCGCACCCTCCCAACCCTGGCGGAATCAGGCCGAGAGTGACGATGTCGTTGCCGTCTGGGTCGACCTCAATGCCGACGGTCTGCCCGATCTGCTCATGGGAGCTGGCGGTGTCGCCTATACCGAAGGAGATCCGCGTCTGAAGGACCGCCTCTACCTCAATCGCGGCAAGGGCGAGTTCGAACTTGCCGACCCCGCACACTACCCTGTCCCTGCAATCAGCACGGGAACGATTGCAACAGGGGATTTCGACGCAGACGGACAAGTGGACCTCTTTGTCGGTGCCAGGGTCACTCCGGGAAACTATCCTAACGCCCCATCCAGTTACCTGCTCCGCAATGACAACGGTGTTCTGCTGGACGTGACCGACACCCTGGCCCCGGAACTTCGGAACATCGGCATGGTCACCCGCTCCACTTTTGCGGATGTGGATCTCGACGGGCTGCCAGATCTGGTTCTCACGCGGGAATGGGGGCCGGTTTCCGTTTGGCGAAATACCGGAACCGGATTCGAGTGCATCACCGCAGCTTCAGGACTCTCCGTACGAACCGGATGGTGGAGCGCCCTGGCCATTCACGACGTTGATGGCGATGGCCGCCCCGACATCATTGCGGGAAACAATGGTCTCAATACCAAGTACAGTGCCAGCAAAGACGCTCCTACGGTCCTGCTGGCCGGGGTCTTTGACAGCTCGGGAACCCACCAGCTCGTGGAGGCAAAAACCATCGACGGTCGCCTGCTTCCGGTTCGAGGTCGAAGCAAGCTGAGTTACAGTTTTCCCTGGATGCCATCACGTTTTCGAACGTTTCTCGATTACGCAAATGCCAGTATTGAAGAAATTTTCGATCCCGAAGCACTCGCAAGCGTGCGCCGCCTGGAAGCAACGGAACTGGCGAGTGGCATCTTCTTCAATCGACTGGATGCTTCGGGACGCATGTATTTCGAGTTCAAACCACTTCCACGCATGGCTCAGCTCGCCCCCATTTTCGACTGGCTCGTGGAGGACCTCACCGGTGATGGCATCGCCGATCTCATTGGTGTCGGAAATCACTTTGGTCCCGAACCCAGCACCGGTCGCTTTGATGGAAGTGTCGGTATTGTGCTGAAAGGTCAACCGAACGGTGAATTTGAACCCCTGCTTCCCGGGCACTCCGGTTGGGTGGTGCCAGGAGAATCCCGCTCTGTCGCTTCCATTCCTCTGGCCAATGGCTCCAGGGCCATTGCCGTTGCCCGCACGCGCGGTCCGCTTCAGGTGTTTGTGAGCGAGTGAGTCCACCGACAAAAAGGCGTGCGGATTGCCATCCGCACGCCTCGGTCAAAAGTCATTTGCAACCTCAGTCAATCCGCGTGTGCGGACCCACCGTTGCACCCACAAATCCGCCCGCAACCGCAGTGGTCAGCATCTTGGCGTCCAGGCGCTCAGCAAGTGACATCCACTCGCCGGGTTTGACGGCATACTCAAAGGCACAGGTATCAACTCGGGTGACCACCCGAAAATCCACGGATTCGCCTGCGGGTAATTCAACGCTTGCCAGAGTTTCCACCGCGTCTTTCAGCGCACGCTCAAGGTAGAGCTCCATCTTTCCGTCATCGTTTCGCCGAACCGCCGCATAATAGTGGTGCGTGTCGTTCTGGAAGACCGCCATGCCAGCAGAAATACCTGCCGACTCGGGCACCTGCACACGCAGCGCAGCATCAAAGATGCGATGCTGTACCCGACGTGCCAGAAAGCTCGGGTTGTTGCGTTCGTAGAGTTTCTCCTTGCGGGGATGCAGCTCCAGCGAGCCTTGCGCTGCGTCAAGCTGCCACCACTGCTCGGTCGGCGTGCGCAGCATGATCCAGAGCTTGGAGAGTTCCGAACCGTTAAAATCATCGCGCCAGCTGAAATTTCCGCTCATCGGTGCATCCGGGTTTTGCACAAACGACTTGCCAGCAGGAGCGTCGATCACCAGTGGCACACGCTCAGTTGAAGGCAGAATCATGGGCCAGCCACCTTCAGGCCATTCCATCGGCAAGATGAAGGTCTCCCGTCCCATGGGTGAAAATCCGCGGTCGTAGGGACGCACGCCAAGGAAGACAGCATACCATTCTCCATCCGGACCTGTTACATAATCCGCATGCCCCGTGCAAGTCACCGCTCCGGCAACCGAAGGATCGAGAAAACGCTGCGTCAGGATGGGGTTTTCCTCCCAGGGTTCGTAGGGTCCGTCAGGTTGCTTGCTGCGAAAGATCACCTGGGAATGATCAGGGCCAGTGCCGCCTTCCGCACAGGACAGGTAATACCAGCCGCCGCGCTTGTAGAGATGCGGTCCCTCGATCCAGATAGGTTTGGTCGAGATATCAACGCCCCCATTGACCAGCACTTTGCGCGGTCCGATCATTTTTTTCTCCTTGTAGTCAAATTCCTGAATCCAGATCGCCCGGTGTCCGTCGTAGAGCGGCGTTCCTTCCGGAGCACCGTTGTTCACCATCCAGGCGCGTCCATCATCGTCAAAAAACAGGGAGGGATCGATGCCTTCGAAGGGCGTATAGACCGGGTCAGACCAGGGGCCTGCAGGATCTTCCGCCGTTACCACGAAGTTTCCCCGTCCGCCTACCACCGTGCAGACGGCATAAAACAGTCCGTCGTGATGGGTAATCGCCGGAGCAAACATGCCATTTGAAACAGGCAATCCATCAAAATCAAACTGCTCTGGACGGTCAAAGATGTGCCCGAGCTGAGTCCAGTTCACCAAGTCGTTGCTGTGGAAGATCGGAAGTCCCGGGAAATAGGCAAAGGTGGAGTGAATGAGGTAATAATCATTCCCGATCTGATGAATGCTGGGGTCAGGATAGAAACCCGTCAGGATCGGGTTGCGCAGGGTTCCCGGTTCCAGCGGAGCCTTGACGTCGGGATCGATTCCCGAATATTCAAACCACTCAAACGCAACAGGGGCCGGGGCTTCCCCCGCCTGGGCATTGAAGTTCACGCCCAGTAGCAAAAGAATGGCTGCCAACTGGATTGCGCATCGCCTGGGCAATGCAAAACGAGAGTAAGAACCTGATTGTCTCATGAATGATCGATTGGGTTGTGATCCGATACCGCACCACCCCTATGGATGGGGCGATCCGCAATGGGTCCTGGTGCATCCGTAGTTGGCACCAGGATTCCCGCCACGCCAGCGGGAAGAACGAGACAAATGGTCTAGCGCAAAACTCAAGCCCTCGCAAGGCAGCATAAGATAGATGCATGCTCTATCCTTTGTCATAGGCGGTTCTGCAATTCCTAACTGCTGTTCCGTTTTTGCGGCAACACCCGACGTTCACCGATGCTCCAACCCGCTTCCGCGCAAGCGTCGATCACCGCTCTTGCTATGTCCGGACCTGCAATGCTCAATCCACCTGGATGATGTGATTCTTGATCGCAAACATCACCGCCTGGGTGCGGTCATTCACCTTGAGTTTCTTGTAGATATTTGCCAGGTGAACCTTCACCGTGCCTTCGACCAGATTCAGTTTGTCCGCGACTTCCTTGTTGCTCAAACCATGGGCAACACACTCCAGGATGGTAATCTCACGTGGGGTGAGTTTTGAGGTGAAACGGAAAATCATACGGGATGAAATTTCCGGCGGAATGTAGCGATCCCCTCCAGCAACCGTGCGGATCGCCTCGAGCAACAGATCCAGCTCCATGTCCTTGACTACAAATCCGTCTGCCCCGGCCTGAAAGGCGTTGAAAATCTCTTCGCCATTGGCGTAGCTGCTGTAGACCAGCACATTGCAGCGCTCCCATTCCTTTTTGAGGATGCGGATCGTTTCGATTCCCCCTTGCTCCGGCATGCGCAGATCGAGAATCACTACATCGGGCCGTTTCTCCAGGGCTGTGCTTACCGCCTCCATGCCATTTCCGGCTTCCGCAATCACAACCATATCAGGTTCATGCTCAATCGCCGATGCAATGCCCATGCGCATGGCAATGTGATCATCCACGAGCAGGATGCGGATCTTGCGATCCGGGTTGTTTGACCATTTATTCATATCGCATCTCCTCTGGGTATTGGTACCCGAATCGAAACACGGGTCCCCTTGCCAATCTCACTGACGATGTCAACCGTTCCACGAAACCGTTCGGCGCGATCCAAGACCCCGCGAAGGCCCAATTGGTGAGAACTGTGCGTGACATCCTGAACGTTAAATCCCTTGCCGTCGTCTTCAATTTCCACCAGCGCATGCTCCGTTTCAAAGTTCAAGCGGATCACGATATGTTGGGCCTGCCCATGTTGGATTGCATTGGTGATCGACTCCTGCGCAATGCGCAACAGGTGGTGCTGTGTGGATCTGGGCAGCGGAAAGGCCAATCCCGATGAAATCACTTCGATCTGAATCGCCCGGCTGTTGACCAGCGATGCGACGCGTTCCAGGGCGAGGGCAAGGTTTTCGTCCTTCAACAGGGGTGTTTCCATATCCCAGACCGCATGCTTCACTTCCTGGTGGGTATAGGTTAAAATGGTCTTCGCACGACCCAGTCGACGCTGCAATTCTTCCGTTAACCCACTGCTCTTGAGCGTCGAATCCAGAATGAGTTTCAACCCGCTCAGTCCCTGTTGCACGCTGTCATGAATCTCATGTGCAATGCGGTTGCGCTCTTCGTGAACTGCCCGGCTGCGCTCTTCCTCTCTCAGCCTTCCCATCGTGAGTTCAAGCTCGTGCGTGCGCTCATCCACCAGCCGCGCCAGTACACGGTTGCGGTTGCGCGCCACGGCAACTGGAATCGCCGACAACAGTGCCACCAGCAGAACAAACCCAAATCCATAAATTCCATATGCGAGCGCACTGCGGTACCATGGCGGGTGAATCGTGAAATTCAGCTGCAACGGCTCACCCAGGGGCAGATTTGCATCCATGAGCGTCACTTGCATGCGATACGATGCCTCCTTCAGATTCGGGATGGTCAGCCCCGAGCCGGATCGCGTCAGACTCCACTCTGAAAATGCACTTTTGAGGTCAACGCGATACGAGAGGTTGTCGTAGGCATAACTGCCCGAAAAGAAGCGAAAGCTGAGCGTATTCTGGTCATAGGACAGCGAGGGAAAGCTGTCACCTTTTGCGGGAGGAAAAAGCAGTTCCTGCGTCTTCGCATCGGAAACGGATACGAGGCTTGGCTTCGGGTTCCGAGGCACTTGATCCGCATCACCCGGATACACCAAATAAAGGGAACGCCTGGCGCTGACCCACAATTCGTCATCCCCAAACAGGCGCAAAATCGGTGAGGGTTCTCGAATCAGTCGCGCGGGTCCCAGGTCAAAGCGGTAACCATCCTTTTCCTTGCGCAGTATCGATACGCCTCGATTGTGGGACAACCAAATGTTGCCGACGGAATCCTGCACGGTGCGCCAGACCGGAAATGGGGATTGCTTCAGCAGTTTGTCGATCTCCGGAGCCTGCGTGTAGATACCGCTGAGTTTATCCACATACACCCGCTGATCGTCGGGACCAGTGAGCACCACATTGTCTCCGATCGAACCGATGTTCACCCACGATGCCTGCTTCCAGGGAAACTGCTCAAACACCTGGGTCAGCAGCTGTTGTCGTTCAAGGGTAAGCCTCGCCACTCGATTCAGTCCCAGCTCAATCCAGACAGAGTTCCCAATCTTGTGAACAATTGACGGAAATCCCAATCCCGGAATACGCCGCACAAACTCATTCCACTGGTCTCCTTCGCGCCGTATTGCCGTGATTTCATACGACCCAATGACAATGCAGAGGTCCGGATTGAGCGGCACTACGCGCGCCACATCCATATCCGAAAGCACTGACTCCATCTTGCCATCCACATCGATGGAATACACGCCGATCCCATTTCCAATCAGCATTTGCGATCCGCATCCGGCAACCGTCAGATTGAAGGAATCCGGCTGATTGGGAACCGGACGAAAGCGCAAGGTTCCAGTATCCGTATCCTGATACGACTCAAAGATGATCCCATTGCTCGAGATGAGGATGCCCTTGTCCCATCTGCAGACTTCCGGCCATTCCGTTTGAAGCCCACTGCGATGGTCCAGTGTCCTGACTCCGCTCCCGTAGTAAATCTTCCCGACCCCTTCATCTGTCGCATACCAGAGCACGCCGGGTTCATTGGATACGATCTGGTGCACTCGTTCATACTCGGGGCCTGTCAGTTCAAGAACCACGTTCCCATCCGATTCCAGGACCAGGATTCCTATTCGCTCAACGGCAACCGCCACGTTGCCTTCACTCAGGTAACACAAGTCAATGGCTCCGCGTGCGTCCGACAGATCCAGATCCGTCACCCACTCGGAGAACATCCCATCTTTCATGACCATGAACCCGCGCAGTGCATGTGTGAAGAGGATCGAATCCGAGGCCACATGGGTCGCATTTTTCAAATCCCTCGGAAAAACCGGTTTCACCGGCACGGGAGACACTGCAAACTGCTCCATGTCGAAGCGCATCAATCCGATCGACAATACGGACACATAAAACTTGCCCTGATATTCAAAGACCTGCTCCAGCCCGGGCAGTTGCAGGTAGCGATGCTTGCCGGTGCTTTCGTTGTAATGCAGTAACCCATTCCAGTTGTAAAAGAATGCGCCGTCTTCCGTGATCAGAATGTGATCAAAATCTCCGCCTAGCGTCCACTCCGGTCGCGCCTCCGGACTCAGGCTCACCGGGGTATAGAGTCCGCTCTCCTGACGCTCCAAAGTACCCCAGTGCCCGTGCGATGCAAAATATCCCACACCTTCCGGCGAATAGGCCACCTGAGTCAGGGTGTGCTCGATCGGGTCCTTCTCGTCGATCAGGTTGATCCATTCGTTGTCATTGAGCACCATCAGTTTGTTGTAGCGCACCACCATCAGGCGACCCAGTGGATCAAATCCGATGCGAAATCCAGGCGTGATGTCACCAATGTCATCGAGCGAATAAAAGCGCTTTGGCGGCAGCCCGACGGTCTCAGCAATCAGGGAATGCGCCAGCGACAGCAATACGGCGGCGATCAGGATGCATATCCCGGAATTGCGCCCTCCCAAAATCCATCTGCCACGGGTGTTCACCCCATCACCTCCTTGTGTGCGTTTCTCATGGTTCACGCAACTGGGAAACCAGTCGATATCGCTTTCCCGCCTCGGCAGGCCATTCATACAAATAGGTCTGCGGGACCGGATTCACCTGCGCAGGTGCCTGTGCAACCACAACTGGACTCTGAATTTCCGGCACCGCGAGCAGGCCAGAGGAATTCGCATCCATCACACTGATCCGGCGCAGTCCCTCCGGTCCGGACAAGGGCACCCAGGACCGGATGCGTGCGTTGCCATCCTTGGTGGCATGGATCACTGCGGACTCCAACTGCCCATTCATCCACTCCAGCTCCACCGTGAATCCGCCACGCGCACGCAGCCCACTCACACGCCCCTGTCCCCACGCGTCTGGCAGGGCCGGCAGCAGGAAGAGGGAACCATCGTGGGACTGCAGCAGCATTTCTGCAATACCGGCAGTGCAGCCGAAGTTACCGTCAATCTGGAAGGGAGGATGCGCATCAAACAGATTCGGATAGGTGCCTCCTTTGCCTTCATAGCCATGAATCACAGGGCAAGGCGTCAGCTGCTCGCGGATGAGCTTGAAGGCACGGTTCCCATCCAGCAGGCGCGCCCATAGGTTCACCTTCCACCCCATGGACCATCCTGTCGATGCGTCGCCACGATGCTCCAGCACAGAGCGCGCCGCAGCAAACAGCTCCGGTGTGCGGAAGGGAGAAATCTGATTACCGGGATGCAGTCCATACAGGTGGGAGACATGACGGTGGTCGTCGTCCGGTCGATCCCAGTCCTGCAACCACTCCTGCAGCTGCCCATAGCGTCCGATGTGCATGGGCGGCAGGCGATCCCGCGCCGCCCGAAGCTCTTCCGCCAGCTCAGCATCCACTCCAAGCACGTCAGAAGCCGCGATGACATTCGAAAATGCATCAAACACGAGCTGCGAATCCATGGCATTGCCCGGAGCAAGTGTGGTACCATGAAGGTGCGCATTTTCCGGTGAAACACTGGGACTGACCAGCAACCAGCCGGTTTCGGGATCGTGTACCAGCATGTCCAGACAGAATAGCGCACATGCTTTCAATACCTCATATACCGATGCCAGAAAGTGCTCGTCTCCGGTGAACAGGTAGCGCTGCCAGAGGTGCTGGCTGAGCCACGCCCCACCCATCGGCCACATGCCATAAAAGGCACCATCCACCGGTCCCGTGATGCGCCAGATATCCGTATTGTGGTGCAGCACCCATCCGCGCGCACCATACATCGACGCAGCCGCATCGGCTCCAGTCTGCGCCAGGTCCTCCAGCATGCCAAAGAGCGGTTCGTGCATTTCTGACAAATTCGTCAGCTCCGCCGGCCAATAATTCATTTCGGCGTTGATGTTGACCGTGTATTTGCTGTCCCAGGGTGGGTTGAGGTGTGGATTCCAGATGCCCTGCAGGTTTGCGGGCTGAGTGCCGGGTCGCGAGGATGCAATGAGCAGGTAGCGCCCAAACTGGAAATACAGGCTCACCAGCTGCGGATCGTTACCGTCAAAAAAGGCCTGCACACGCTGGTCCGTAGGCAGTTTCGCCGCCTCAGTCACTCCAAGATCCAGCGATACGCGATCATAAAACTGTCGATAGTCGGCGACATGATCCGTGCGCAGGGCTTCATACTGGCGTCCCTTCACTCGCTCCAGCGGCTCGAGTGCACGCCTTTCAGGATCGGCGCTGAGGTCTGCAAAGTTCACAAAGTTGGTTCCGATGGAAATGAACAGCTCCAGGGTATCCGCCGCTTCGATCTGCAGGTGATCCGACTCCACACTCAGCTTGCCGCCCTGAAGTCGTGGCAACACCCGGGCCTGAAACTGCACACGGCCTTTTTTGTTCTCCTGGTCCCCCGAACGGCCCGCCAGCACCAGCTGTTCTCCATTCGTGCTCACGGTGTGCTGCAGTTGCGGGGTCGAAAAACGCAGTGTGCAGTCAATCGCACCCGGCTGATCCGCCGACACCCGCATCACGATGACCTGGTCCACTGCGGTTGCAAAATATTCGCGCTCGTAGGTCACGCCATCCACCACATAGCGGGTGCGTGACAGCGCGTTTGCGATATCCAGCTCGCGCTCGTAGTCGGTCACGGCTTCATGTCCCGGAAAATCCACCCACAGGTCACCCACGGTCTGATAGGCCATGCCGTTGTTGGAGTCGGCTGGTGCCTGAAATGGAATCACCTGCATCAGGAGTTGCTCGGCTTCCTTGTATTTCCCGTTCGCCAGCAGCTCCCGCGCATCGGGCAGCACTTCCCGAAAGCCATCCGGAAGGTTGTTGCCCGGTTCACCCGCCCAAACCGTGTCTTCGTTCAGCTGCAGGCGTTCCGTCCCGGTCGTTCCAAAAATCATCGCTCCCAGCCGTCCGTTGCCGATGGGCAGGGCTTCCACCCATTCCGCAGCCGGTTCCGCATACCAAAGTCGATCCAACGGTGAGGTCTCAACTTCGGCTCCATTCGGCTGCGCCATGTGCGCAGGGTTTGACAGGTCTGCGTGCAAGCTGCCCGCCACGCAAAGCGCAGCGACCGTGCAGATGCACTGAGTGAATTTGGGGTATCGCATCATCTCAAAAAGCCAACAGGGTATTGGGTTCACCGGACAGAACCCGCTCTATGAGCGCGAACCACCCGACACACAGATACCTAACAGAGTTCGCATAAGGCTTGCAATGATCAAGCCCAGATCACGGACCGATAGCGCGAAGGCATTCGATATAGTAAAATCTATACCTTTTACTATAGATCCTCTTGGCACACATTTCTCCACTGCGCTGCTTCAGAAGCGTCAACGCTGCAGCTGCGCAGAAGAAAAATCGCACCGCGAATCCCCCCAAGACAGGGGCATCCGGTTCGAATTCCGAAACCGGATGAGTCGACCTACTTGATGATGATCTCTTTCGCAGACTTTTTCTGCGGAATCATCGGCAACACATGCTCGGTATAGGGCACAATGACGTCGAGCAGGTAAGGACCGTCGTGATCGAGCATCTCGCGGATAGCCTCACGCAGGTCCTCACGCTTGATCACACGGCGCGCCTTGACGCCAAATCCGGCAGCAATCGTCAGGTAATCGGGATAGATCGCGTCTGGATTGTCCGGTCCACCGATGTTGGTGTGATCACAGAGAATGGTCTGCCCGCGGACTCCATCATAAAAGCGGTCTTCCCACTGCACCACCATGCCGAGGTGCTGGTTGTTCAAAATCATGACTTTTGCGTTGATCTTTTCAATCTTCGCAGTGGCGAGTTCCTGCACGTTCATGAGGAAGGAACCATCGCCGTCGATGTCGATCACTTCCTTCTCCGGAAACGCCACCTTGGCCCCCAGCGCAGCAGGATAACCAAAGCCCATCGTGCCCAGTCCAAGCGAGCTGATGTAGCGGCGCGGTTCGTTGAAGGGATAGTACTGGGCCGCCCACATCTGGTGCTGGCCCACTCCGGTCGAGATGATGGCCTCGCCTTTCGATTCCTGATACAGCACCTCCACCGCTTCCTGCGGCAGGATGTGCTCACTGACCTCGTAGGAGAAGGGATACTGAGCCTTCCATCCGTCAAGTTTCTCCATCCAGGCGCTGACATCCGGAGCCTTGCGTCCCTGTTCCTTCCACAACTCGTTCATGCGCTTGAGCGCAAACCCGATCTCAGAGTGGATCGCAAGGTCCACCTTCTTGTTCTTGTTGTGCTCGGAACGGTCGAGATCAAAATGAATGACCTTTGAATCGGGCGCAAACTTGCTGACATCCCCGGTGATGCGATCATCAAAGCGTGCTCCCGCGCAGATCAGCAGATCGCTCTCATAGACCGCCCAGTTGCCCGCAACTGATCCATGCATGCCAAACCAGTTGAGGGATTTCGGGTCATCCGCCGGCATCGCACCCAGCCCCATCAGGGTCGAGGCCTGTGGCACTCCGGTCAATTTCACAAACTCCCGCAAGTGCTCACTTGCATTGCTCGAAATGATGCCGCCTCCCGTGTAGATCACCGGACGCTCTGCCTGCTGGATCAGGTCCAACACCTGCGATAGCTCCGCATCGCCTGCGCGAGGGTCTGCCGGATAGCCGGGCAGGTAAATCTCATCCGGAAAGAAGGGTTCAAAGACCTTCTGCTGGATATCCTTGGGGATATCGATCACCACGGGTCCCGGGCGGCCAGTCTGCGCAATGAAAAACGCTTCCTTGATCGCCTTGGCGAGTTCGTTGTGATCGAGCACGAGGTAGCTGTGTTTGACGATGGGCATCGTCATGTCGAGAAAGTCGGTCTCCTGAAAGGCCGCTTTCCCGATAAACTCCTGATACACCTGGCCCGGGAGCACCACGAGCGGAATGCTGTCCATGTACGCGTCCGCAATGCAGGTCACCAGATTCGTGGCTCCCGGTCCGCTGGTGGCCATGCAGACCCCCGCCTTGCCCGTTGCCCGTGCATAGCCGTGTGCCATGAATCCACCACCCTGCTCAAAGCGCGGCAGGATGGTGCGGATTTTATCCTCCCGCTTCACCAGCGACTGGTGCAGTTCCAGCGACGCACCTCCCGGATACGCAAAAATGACGTCCACGCCCTCGCGGATCAGTGCTTCCACTACGACATCGGCCCCTTTCATGGCGCTGCCGTATTGACCTTTGAGTGCGGGTTGAGATGACGAATCGGGAATCATGGTTTCAGAAGGTTCGGTTGCAGTCAAAAAGCCCTGAATTGAGCGTTGATCGGCCCAAAAATCAAGTTGTTTCTTGGATGATAAAGGTTCATTCATCTAAGAATGGCAAAGAAAATTCTATTCATCGGGGACATCGTCGGCAAGCCGGGCCGCCAGATCCTGAAGTCCCAATTGCCCAATCTGATCCGGCGGCACAGCATCGATTTTGTCATTGCCAACGGCGAAAACGCAGCTTCTGGAGCCGGTATCAGCAAAAAACTTGCCCACGAAATCCACCAGTGCGGCGTGGATGGGATCACGCTCGGTGACCATGTTTGGGATCAAATCGGGTTCGCCGATGAGATTGAGGACATCCCCTTCCTCTGCCGTCCTGCCAATCTGTCGCCGCGCAGCTCCGGACGTCCCTACCTCATTCTTGAGAAGGAGGGATTTCGGCTCGCCGTGATCACGCTGATGGGGCAAGTCTTCATGAAGATTCAGGCATCCTCCCCCATGGACACCATTGATGCCCTGCTGCCCGAGCTGCGCGAGCAGGCCGACGCGATCTTTGTTGAGGTGCACGCCGAAGCCACCTCGGAGAAGGTTGCCATGGGGTTTTACCTTGATGGCAAGGTCTCAGCCGTTGTGGGCACGCACACCCATATTCCCACCGCCGATGCGGCCCTGCTGCCACTCGGCACCGCCTACCAGACCGATGCAGGCATGACGGGTCCCTACCACTCCGTGCTCGGGCGGGAGATTCAGCCCATCCTCGACCGCATGCGCGATGGTCTGCCCCGGCGTTTCCCTGTGGCGAAAGACAACGTTCAACTGTGCGGCTGTCTGGTCGAACTCAAACACGACGGCTTCGCGCGCCATATTGAACTCGTGCGCGTCCGCGATTATCAATAAGAGCACCGTCCGCTTTCATCCCGCAAGTCCATGCAAATCCTTGTCACAGGTGGCACCGGTTTCATCGGTTCCCATGTCGTCAAACAACTCGTTGCTCAGGGTCACACGGTACGCTGCACCGTGCGCCGCAAAAGCCACACCCGCCGCCTTCGCGGTCTGGCCTACGAGAAAATCGTTGCCGATGTGCGGGAGCGCCTGCCCATGCTCGAAGCGGTCAATGGTTGCGACGCCGTCATCCACTGCGCTTCCCTTTCCAATTGGAAGGACCTCAGCTCGCCCGAGCTGCGCTCGATCATCCTCGATGGCACGCAAAACCTCATCGATGCCAGCATCGCACAGGGCGCCCGCCTGGTCTATGTAAGCAGCGCCGCCGCGCTCGGAGCCAGTCGCGATCCGCATCAGCTGCGCACGGCCAACAGTGAGTTTAATCTCAACCCCAAACGTTACCGCTACGCCGCGCTCAAGGCCGAAGCAGACCGTCTCTGCCTCCAAGCCGTTCAATCCCGCGGGGCCAACATTGTCTGCGTCCATCCCGCCGAGACCTATGGTCCGGGCGATACCCAGATGGTCACGGCCTCCACACTGCGTGATTTTGTATCGGGTCCGATCTGCCTGACCACCCACGGTGGCATGAGCGTTGCCCATGTGGAGGATGTTGCCGCCGGAATCATTGCCGCATGCGAGCGCGGGAGATCGGGTCAGAAATACATCCTGGGTGGAGAGAACAGTACCCTTTCCCAGCTCGCCGCCATCACTCAAGCCTACTGCGGCACCCAGCTGCGCGAGTTCTGCATTCCGCGCAGTCTCGTGCTGCTGCTCGCGTTCGTCTTTCGCTGCACACCCTTTGTGCGTGCCCAGACCCTCGCTACCCAATACCGCTACGCCGCCCACTACTGGTTCTATGACACCGAGTCCACCCAAACCCAGCTTGGAGTGCAGTTTCGCAGTGCCGAGGAAACGCTCCATGACACGCTGAAGTGGCTGCAAAAACAGAACCATGGAATCCGCAAACGCTGAGGTGGAGGCACTCGCTGGTGCACTCGGATTGATCCTGCCCGCTGACGTCCTGCACGATACGCGGCTGGCACGGGATTTCACGGCAGCATGCACCACCGCAGAAAGGGCGTTCGCAACGTCCATGAGAGGTCCGCGCCTCGATGAGTTTTCCACCTCGCGCATCATGGCGCGTGAGCTGCTCAAGGTGCTGCAACCGCTCTCTACGGCCGAACCCGTTTCCATCTTGCCCGACTCCGATGGATGCGTTCGCTGGCCTCAGGGGTTCACCGGCAGTATTTCCCATACCCAGCGCATCTGCACTGTCGCGCTCTGGAAACAGGCCGCCGTGAATGCCAGTGTCGGGATCGATATCGAATCCCTCGGTCGCCTTTCCGAGCGTGCGCGCACGCGCATCGCTTCAGCCGCCGAGCAGGATCGCATTCACTCGTTCTGCGATCGATTCGGTATCTCTGCTTCCGACGCGTTCACACTCCTGTTCAGCGCCAAAGAAGCCTATTTCAAGTACCAGTTTGCGCACACCCGGCTCTGGCTTGATTTTCGCGATGTCGAGTTGCTGGACTTCAGCGATGAAGCGTTGCTGCTGCACGCACCCCGACTGCAAGGGCACGCCCTTCCGTCCGAGCGAAATGCGATCTACCGCTTCACCCCAAACCACGTCGCCACAGCTGTTTGGCATCGCGGTTAACCCCAGCCCCTGCCGATCACCTGCGGATGCCCTACTTCGGGCACGCTTCAGTAGCAGAACAGGCCGGGCAAATGCCTTTCACTTTCACTTGGATGCTCGAGGGCACATATCCAACCATCGCCAGTTTGGCGTGCAGTTGCAGGCGCGTGCATCCAGGATCCAGTTCCTCCACGCGTCCACACTGCTGGCACTCCACAAACAACTGCATGCTGCCAAAACTGCTCAGGCGATACCGCTGCTTCTTCTCCACCAAATCCGCCTCCGCAATGATGCCCGCCTCGATCAGGATGGGCAGGGTGCGGTACACCGAGGTGAGGGAAATGACCGGATCGATTTCTTTTGCTTTCTGATACAGTGCTTCCGCGTCAAAGTTGCGTTCACACTCAAGCACCGCACGCAGCACCACGCGGCGCGGAGTCGTAATGCGATTGCCAGTCCGGTTCAGGTATTCGATGAATTCCGCCTCAAGGGAATCCGCCAGGACTTCCGGCTGTTCGATCTCACTCATGCCGCTTTGTCAGCGTCGCGAAACAACAGCTCCATCACCACTTCGGGATGAACCCGCAGATCCGTTGAACGCCGCACATGCTGAATCGCACGGTTGCAAAACGCATCCAGACTGCCCTCTTCCAGCTGCACGGGCAGCGTCGCACAGAGTTCGTTGCCCTTGCGCACTCCAATCACTGTGTGGCGTTCAATCCACTGCTTGAGCGGTTCAAGCGACGGTGCCTTCTCCGGACTCGCCGATTCGAGCAGCGCGTAAAAACAGCGCAGGCACTTGCCCGGCTGCTGCGGTGGCTCGTGGGTCATCGAATACAGCTCCAATATCCAGTCCGCCTGCTTGGCAAAGGGCTGGCACAGCGGCGCCAGCACGGCTGACGGTAGCGTTGGATGGGTTGGATTCGAATTCACAGGCAGCACTCAACTGCATATGCGATTCAATCTCAATAAAAATCGACAAAAAAATCCCGATGCCGCTGCACCGGGACGTTCTGAGGCGATGGACTCGCCGGTGGATGCCTTACGCTTCCACATATTCGCCACACCAATCGCTCTCGCTGGTGACGGGAAAAATCGTCTCAAACTGTGTTTCGTCATCGACTTTAAAGACAACAGTCTGCGGAGCACGCACACGGCACTCGCCTTCCGATCCTTCCACACGATTCCAGTGCGCACACGCCGCACAGGATTTTGATACAGTCTTGGTCATTTCCATAGTTACTTCCAGGTTGAATTCTGGAGTGAACCTACTCAGCTTTCCACATTTGTAAAGCTAAGCACTTCACAATCAATCACTTGCTAATGATAATCACTCTCAACAATCAATGAGTTTCAATCTCAACAGCACGCGTCCGAGCAACCTCTCCTGATCCACCCAAAGCATCTTCGCCATCAACCATAACTTATCACCCAAAACCGATTACCCATTCCCCAACCCCGTTCTCGTCCATCTTCTCTCATGGCAATTTCCCTATCTTGCGTAGGGCTCCCGCTCGACGGGAGCCGCCGCTCCACCCGCCATGCCCTCCACAAACCATCGGTTCCCCATAACGGAATTTGGAAAAATTTCGACTCCTGGACACTCGAAAACCTCAACGGTTCCACCTTTCCCACCAACAGGTTCAAGAACCACTCACAAAAACCTGTTGCGCGCAGCGCATCCTCTTGGACTGGCCTCGCCAGTCCATCCAGTGAAGCACAGCTGAACGATGTTTCAGTCCCAGCAGTGCGTCAGCCTTGCCAGGCAAGACCGATATTGAAAGAACCATACCCAGACATTTACTAACCACAAGGTGTCAACTTTTGATCAGGACGAGAGACCTGTCCCATCACCTATCGCCTATAACCACCCAAGCTAACACCGTTCGTCCTACGGACTCTCTCGATCCGGCTTCGCCGGAGCAGGATACACGTCGTTTCCTCCGTGTAACAGGTTCAAAACACTTTCTTTTGTTCCGTAGCGGAATTTGGAAAAATTTCGACCCTTGGACATTCGAAAACCTCATCGCTTCCACCTTTCCCAGCAACAGCTTCAAGAACCACCCCCAAAAAACCTGTTGCGCGAAGCGCATCCTGTTGGACTGGCCTCGCCAGTCCATCCAGTGAAGCACAGCTGAACGATGTTCCAGCTCCAGCAGCGCGTCAGCCTGTTCCAGCCTGATCCAAGCAAAGCTTAAAAGCTTCGCCATCAAGCATTTCCGCTTCGCCACCGCAGCTCCACTACACCCCTCATCATCTGAGAAATCTAAGTAATCGGTGGTTCAAATTCTATATTTTATAACCACAGATCTATGAGATAGGCACAGATAGGTATTAGTCGAGATCCAGCGCCCACCCAACCCAACACCGTTCTCGCAACAGATCCTCTCATGGTGTTTTCCCTATCTTGCGTAGGGCTCCCGCTTGCCGGGAGCCGCCGTTCCAACCCGCCATGCCCCTCCCCAATCCATCGGACCCCCGTAGCGGAATTTGGAAAAATTTCGACCCCTGGACACTCGAATACCTCAACGGTTCCACCTTTCCACCAACAGGTTCAAGAACCACCCACAAAAAATCTGTTGCGCTCAGCGCATCCTTCTCCATCGCAGCTCCGCTGCACAGTGGTTCAAACTCTTTCTTTCTAAACCACAGATTACTGGATAACACAGATTCCATTGAGTCGAAATCCGATTGTGATCGTGATCGCACATGATGTGCGTTTCTCGCCCAGATTCGAGGCTTCCAGAACCGTGTCCCATATTGGGAAATCAATGCGTTTGTGAATGGCAATTTAGCCGGGAAACACACACAGCAATTCAACTCCGATCTCGATCAACGGCCAACCGCTGGTCAATTCTCCTATCTTTCTGATTTTGCGTTCCTTGCAAGCTTTCGCATTGCCTTCCCACCCGAATCCTTTTAGACAAACTTCGTGCAAATTTCCTCACCTCATTACCCCTGTTATCTGCCTTTGAATGGCAACTAATATAACTGTTGTGCAATAATTTAAAAGAATATGAGCATCCAACTAAAACAACATCTCGAAAATCATAACTCCTCACCATTCTTGTTTTTGGGCTCTGGTTTCAGTAGGAGATATTTAGGTCTAGAAGACTGGGAAGGATTGTTGAAAAAGTTTTCTGGAAACCTGAAGCCTTATGAGTTCTACAAGGGAAAGGGCAATGGTCAACTTCCGGCGATTGCCTCGTTAGTAGCATCTGATTTTCATGATTACTGGTGGAGTAATAATGACCAAGAATCTGAAAGAAAAAAATACTCACTCTTGTGTATCAATGAAAGCTCACCAATAAAGATTGAAATATCCAAATACCTCAAAGGTATTTCCAATAGAATCTATGAAAATAGTGAATTGAAAGATGAAGTCGCTCAATTGTCGAAGCTAAACGTAGATGGTGTAATCACTACAAACTGGGATCTGCTTTGCGAGACATTGTTTCCCAAATATAAGGTTTTCGTTGGACAAAATCCTTTATTAGCCAGCCACCCTCACAATATCGGAGAAATATACAAAATACACGGGTGTTGTTCCCAACCAAATTCGCTGGTTCTCACAGATGAAGATTATAATCAATTTCGAAAAAAGCAGGCCTATTTGGCAGCAAAATTGATTACTATTTTTGTAGAGCATCCAATAATTTTCATAGGATACTCACTTTCTGATCCCAATATAATATCACTTCTTAGTGATATTATTGTAGGACTAGGAGAAGATCAGGTTAAAAAGATTCAAAATAACCTTATCTTCATTCAAAGATCAAAACCTGACCGTCCTGAGGCATTTGAATCAAGCACAATTGTAGTAGGAAGCCTTCATTTACCTGTTACCAGAATTGTGACCTCTGATTTTGCACAAACTTACGCTTCAATATCTTCAGTAAGAAGGAAAATCCCTGCAAGAGTTCTACGATTTTTCCGAGAACAAATTTATGATTTGGTAAAAGAGGAAGACCCTGAAAAAAGATTGTATGTAGTGGACTATGAGGACATCGAAAACCATGAAGAAGTTGAATTTGTTGTTGGTGTAGGAGTCATTAATGAACACTTAAGTAACGTCGGATATACTAGCGTTGGTCCTCGAGAGCTATTCGACAATTTGATCAATGGCGTGAACCAGTTGTCAGCAGATAGCGTTCTAAAGTCTACACTTCCTAAATTGGCAAATGGGCGCAAAAGAATATATCTACCCGTATATAAATACCTGAATGAAATAGGAATCAGAACCCTGGAAGGATATGAAGGTTCTGGATATGATTTTAACAATGTTCTTCAAACAAAAATTGAGGACTACCGCTCACAAATATTTACCAGGCAGTACAACACCAACTGCAAGGATATGAGCATCGAAGATCTCAAAATACAATACCCTGTAGAAAAAGTAGCTGCATTTATCCCGTTCATGAATGAAGAGGATATTCCGGTCGATTCTCTAAGGCAGTTTTTGTCAGACAATTTCGAACTCCATTTCGAGGGTAATTACACAACCAACTTCATAAAACTTTCATGTTTACTAGATTTACTCGAATTCAAACAAAACTAAGCACAACAAAACATTTGTAGTAATTCCGGGCACTTCGCGCCCTCCACACTACAATTCAGACGTTCTAAATATATCATATTAAAAATCATGATTAAAATATCGTTCATTATCGAAGAAAGTAAATCACAGTTCACTTCTGCTGCATACGTCGATGAGTCCAAAAACATAACACCAAACGAAATAGAATACTTAAGAAGCGTATTACCTAACCTTGTTCACGAAGAAAAGAGTTTGGCTTCTCGAATTCTGAAAGATTTTGATTCAAAAAACGAAGAACAGAATGATAAATAGGGATTAGTTTACCGTGGTTCTCGACCACCTCATTCGGAGTCTTAACGCCCATTTCCTTTTCCTTTAGATATACCTCTGTTCCATTGTTATATTTAACGGTAATTTCCATTTTCGTCCTCCTTTGATTTAGCGGCATTCACCACCTCCACGTTGGCAAGAAACTAATATGGATCTACTAAAAACACTTTATGAAGTTGCAGGATCTGCTCACCCCAAAACGTCAATAATGGTCGCAGCATTAGTAGGAGCGGTCTTTTTCGGTGGATCTTGGTGGCTCATTGGAAAACAATACGAAAAAGAAAAGAAACAACCGTCAACAGAATCAAACACAAACCAAGAAGATTCGAGAATTTCACGTTATGAGTCAGTGAGTAAACCCAATGATTCTGATGATCAAATCGTGGAAGAACTGATTGAAAGTGGATACGCAACTCTCATTTCGATCTCGGACACCAAAGGAAATAAAAATACTAATTCATGGGGAAAGAAATCCGGCGGACATTGGTCTAGTGCCAATCAGGTAAAGATATATCCAGGGGATGTTATTAGGATTTCTGCTACGGCAGCTTCACCTGAAGAAAAACTAATAGAATACAAGTTTTCGTTACAGAAATCAGGCATGTCTTTCGTTACCAAACAAGAATGGAGTAGTGATTCTGAATGGGAATGGAGTGTGAGGGAAGAGGACATTGGCCGTGATGTCACCGTGATGGTGTCGGTTAGATGTCCAAAGGATTTTTTTCAATTCAATGATTCAGATGATTACACCTACGCAATTTATGATGTTTTACCCAAACCATCCAAAAAATGAAAGAGTGCCAACAAGTAGGAATGAGAAGGCGCAAAGACAAATCGCAATGAAGCGATGAGTCCGTTAGAACGCCTTTATGAAAACATCAACCTATACAATTGGATTGGATCTCAGTGACCGCAAAGTAGCGGTATGTGTGCTCGATGGGAGCGGAAAAGTGGTTGAAGAAACTAGCCTGCCAAACGAGGTCAAAACCTACGTTGCCATCAGCGGGACCTACCCTGGAGCAACGATTGCATTGGAAACCGGAACCCACTCGCCCTGGGTCAGCCGAACCCTATCGACCCACTCGATGAAGGTACTCGTGGCCAATGCGCGCAAACTTAGGGCCATTTACAAAAGCGATCACAAAAGCGACCAGAACGATGCGCGCATGCTCGCCAAGATTGCCCGGGTGGATCCTGAATTGCTTAGCCCAATCCAACATCGCAGTGAAGCAGCTCAAAAGGATCTTATCAAACTCAAGGTTCGGCAATCACTGGTGCAAGCCAGGGTCAAACACATCAACTCGGCCCGAACCCTGCTCAAGAGCATCGGTGTGCGTTTACCCAGCCAGATCAGCTCAGAGGCGTTCCCGCGAAAAGCACGTGAGCACTTGGAGCCTGAACACCTGGAACTGATTGAAATGCTCATCGATGCGGTCGAAGAGCTCAACGAACGCATCAAAATCCTTGAACAGCAACTTCAGCAAATGGCTGCAAGCAAATACCCTGTGACCGAACGTCTGCGTCAGATCCCCGGTGTGGGACCGATGACAGCACTCTGCTTTGTGCTCAGCATCGAAAACCACCAACGCTTCAAGCGCGCACGGGACATCGGACCTTTCCTTGGTCTGACTCCCAAAAAAGACCAATCCGGTGAAAGCGACAAACAACTGCGCATTACCAAAGCGGGAAACACACAACTGAGGTGCCTGCTGGTCAATTGCGCCCACTACATCCTCGGGCGCTGGGGTCCTGACTGTGATCTGCGAGAGGCAGGTTTGCGCATCTGTGCCAGAGGAGGTTCGATCTCCAAAAAACGGGCCGTCATCGCCACCGCCCGAAAACTCGCCGTGACCCTCCTGGCCATATGGAAGAGCGGCCAGGATTACCGGCCGCTCCGGATCAGCTGTTGAGTCAACGAACTTTGACACCCTTTATGTCTTGTCCAAGCAACTGCGATCGACTGTCAGCATGAACATCAACTCAAAAAACTCAATGCGATAACAAGTAAGCAGTGCTTGAGACTGGACACCCACCTGCACAGAAGTTTAGGATCACTTCACCAACAGTGCGTATGGAAGCCAGACAAACAAGGGATCGTCCAGCACTCCAATCACTCCTCTTTAAAAACCACCTTCGTGAACTCAGAAACCTTTTATCTTGAATAGCCTTCTCATGGAAG